>NZ_JBSFSA010000006.1:0-259469 GCF_053589515.1 Streptomyces sp. NPDC003327
CTCATAACCCAGAGGTCGCAGGTTCAAATCCTGTCCCCGCTACTCAGTAGCCCGAAGGCCCGGATCCGGAAACGGATCCGGGCCTTCGGCGTTCCCCCCTCCGTTGCGGGAGTACAGCGAGAAAGGCCCCCGCCGGAGCGGGGGCCCTTCTCGACGTGTCAGGCCGTCGAGCCGTCAGGCGGTCGTCGCGCAGCCCGGGCACAGCCCCCGGTACGTGACCTCCACTCCGGAGATCGTGAAGCCGAAGCGCTCCGTGTCGGGCAGGTCCGCCAGCGGGTCGCCCGCCGGGTGGACGTCCCGGATCGTGCCGCAGCGGCCGCAGACCAGGTGCTGGTGCGGGCGGTGGGCGTTCGGGTCGTACCGCTTGGCGCGCCCGTCGGTGGCGACCTCGATCACCTCGCCGAGCGTCACCATCTCGCCCAGCGTGTTGTAGACGGTCGCGCGCGAGATCTCGGGCAGCTTCGCCACGGCGCGGGCGTGCACCTCGTCGGCGGTCAGGTGTACGTGGTCCCCGTCGAGGACCTCGGCCACGACGCGTCGCTGCGCGGTCATCCGCCAGCCGCGTCCGCGCAGTCGTTCCAACAGGTCACTCATGCGCACCAGCCTAACAGTCGGGGGAGCGTGTTCCCGAACGGGTGTGACTTTGGAAGCTCACTTGACTTAGACAATGTCTATTGTAGGATCGAACCCGGCATTGGCCAAGGCCCCGAACTGGAGCCGGCCGAAGGACAGGACCGCAGGACATGACGCAGGAGGCGCACGTGACGCAGGGACCGCTCACCACGGAGGCCGGAGCGCCGGTCGCCGACAACCAGAACAGCGAGACGGCGGGCGTCGGCGGTCCGGTCCTCGTCCAGGACCAGCTGCTCCTGGAGAAGCTCGCCCACTTCAACCGCGAGCGCATCCCGGAGCGCGTGGTCCACGCGCGCGGTGCGGGCGCCTACGGCACCTTCACGGTGACCGCCGACGTCACGCGCTGGACGCGGGCGAAGTTCCTCTCCGAGGTCGGCAAGCAGACCGAGACCTTCCTGCGCTTCTCCACCGTCGCGGGCAACCTCGGCGCGGCCGACGCCGTCCGTGACCCGCGGGGCTGGGCGCTGAAGTTCTACACCGAAGAGGGCAACTACGACCTCGTCGGCAACAACACCCCGGTCTTCTTCATCAGGGACGCCATCAAGTTCCCCGACTTCATCCACACCCAGAAGCGCGACCCGTACACCGGCTCGCAGGAGGCGGACAACGTCTGGGACTTCTGGAGCCTCTCCCCGGAGTCGACCCACCAGGTCACCTGGCTCTTCGGCGACCGCGGCATCCCCGCCTCGTACCGCCACATGGACGGCTTCGGCTCGCACACGTTCCAGTGGAACAACGAGGCCGGCGAGGTCTTCTGGGTCAAGTACCACTTCAAGACCGACCAGGGCATCAAGAACCTCACCCAGGAGGAGGCCAACCGCCTCGCGGGCGAGGACCCGGACAGCCACCAGCGCGACCTGCGCGAGGCCATCGAGCGCGGCGACTTCCCGACCTGGACCGTGCAGGTCCAGATCATGCCCGCGGCCGACGCGGCGACGTACCGCTTCAACCCGTTCGACCTCACCAAGGTGTGGCCGCACGCGGACTACCCGCCGATCGAGATCGGCAAGCTGGAGCTCAACCGCAACCCGGAGAACATCTTCGCCGAGGTCGAGCAGTCCATCTTCAGCCCCGCGCACTTCGTGCCCGGCATCGGCCCGTCCCCGGACAAGATGCTCCAGGGCCGCCTCTTCGCCTACGGCGACGCGCACCGCTACCGCGTCGGCATCAACGCCGACCACCTGCCGGTGAACCGCCCGCACGCCACCGAGGCGCGCACCCACTCGCGTGACGGCTTCCTCTACGACGGCCGCCACAAGGGCGCGAAGAACTACGAGCCGAACAGCTTCGGCGGCCCGCACCAGATCGACCGGCCGCTCTGGGTCGGCTCCGCCGTCACCGGTGTGACCGGCGACCACGCCGCCCCCGTGCACGCCGAGGACAACGACTTCGTGCAGGCGGGCAACCTCTACCGCCTGATGTCGGAGGACGAGAAGGGCCGGCTGGTCGACAACCTGGCGGGCTTCATCGCCAAGGTGTCGCGCGACGACATCGCCGACCGGGCCATCAACAACTTCCGCCAGGCGGACGGTGACTTCGGCAAGCGGCTGGAGGCCGCGGTCCAGGCCCTGCGCGGCTGACGGCGCTTGTCGTAGGAAAGAGGGCGGGCCGGACCTCCGTGAGGGGGTCCGGCCCGCCCCCGTCGTTCCCGGGCCGGGTGCTACGCGGCCACGCTGTGCCGCGGGACCCAGCAGCGGATGATGTCCCGTACGGAGACCACCCCGACCGGCCCGTGGTCGTCGAGCACGATGAGATGACGGAACCCGCCGCGGGTCATCGCCTCGGCCGCCTCCTCCAGGGACCAGGTGGGCGCCGCGAAGACGACGTCGTGGGTGGTGTGGGCGTCGGCGGTCTCGTGGTCGGGGTTCTGGTCCCTGGCCAGCGAGTTGAGGATGTCGCGCTCGGTCAGGATGCCGAGCCCGGCATCGCTGTCGAGGACGACCGCCGCACCGACGCGCCGCGCCGACATCAGCCGGGCGGCCTGACGGAGTGTGTGGGCGGGGCCGATGGTGAGGACCACCGTGCTCATGGCGTCACGGACGAGCATGGACGGAGCCACCTCCTTGGTGAGCCGCTCAAGGCGAACCGTTCAACGAGAAGCGATTCACAAGTGCACAAGCGGGGGGATCCTCAGCGTGGCACCGCGCCCCGGCGCCCGGCAAGAGGCGTGCGGGGCGCCGTCGGGGGCGCGAGGGGAGCCGCGGAGCGCTCAGGCCCGCGCGTCCTCCTGGTTGAGATAGCTCAGCAGTTCGCCGTGGAGCAGGCCGTTCGAGGCCGCCGCGTTGCCGCTGTGCGGACCGTGCCGACCGTCGAGACCGGTGTACGTTCCGCCCGCCTCCTGCACCACGATCGCCACCGCCGCCATGTCCCACAGCGACAGCTCCGGCTCCGCGCAGATGTCCACCGCACCCTCGGCGACCATCATGTACGGCCAGAAGTCGCCGTACGCCCGGGTCCGCCAACACGCGCGCGTGAGGTCGAGGAACCCCTCCAGCCGGCCCCGCTCCTCCCAGCCGCTCAGCGAGGAGTACGCGAAGGACGCGTCCGCGAGCGAGGCCACCTTCGAGACGCCGATCCGGCGCGCCGAGGCCAGGCTGCGGCCGGTGAACGCGCCGAGCCCCTTCGCCGCCCACCAGCGGCGGCCGAGCGCCGGGGCCGACACCACGCCCACCACCGGCTGGAACCCGGTCTCCCCTGCTTCCATCAGCGCGATCAGGGTCGCCCACACCGGCACCCCGCGCACGTAGTTCTTGGTCCCGTCGATCGGGTCGATCACCCAGCGGCGCGGGCCCGAGCCCTCCACGCCGTACTCCTCGCCCAGGATCGCGTCCCGCGGCCTCGCGCGCTGGAGCTGACCCCTGATCAGCTCCTCCGCGGCCTTGTCGGCCTCGCTCACCGGGGTCATGTCCGGCTTCGTCTCGACCTTCAGGTCCAGCGCCTGGAAGCGGTCCATCGTGGCCGCGTCCGCGGCATCCGCGAGGACATGGGCGAGACGCAGATCATCGTGGTAATCGGCCATGCCCGGCACTCTATCCCCGCCGGGCGGACGCGCCGTCCCGGCCCCTTGACAGTGCGTGTCCGGCTGCCGACGCTGGGCGCTGAACCGTTCCGGCCCGGGAGGCGACCATGCCGACTGCCCGCGAGGCCCTGCTCGACGCCGCGCTCACCGCGCTCGCGCACCGGCCGTGGTCCGCCGTGCGGATGGTGGACGTCGCCGCCGCCGCCCGCGTCTCCCGGCAGACCCTCTACAACGAGTTCGGCAGCAAGGAGGGCCTCGCCCGCGCCCTCGTACGGGCAGAGGCCGACGCCTATCTCCAGGGCGCTCGACGGCTCCTCGCCGCCTCCGCGCCGCCCGAGCGGAACCTCGTCGCCCTCGCCGAGTGGACCGTCGCCCGCGCCGCGGACCGGCCGCTGCTGCGGGCGCTGTTCACCGGCGCCTGGGACGAGCGGCTGCCGCGGCCGCGCCCCGTGCGGCCGGGCGCCAGGCCGGCCCCCGTCCCCGCCCAGCGGCGTGCCGACGAGGGACCGCCCGCACCGGGCGAACTCGTCGCCGCCACCGCCGCCTGCGTGGGGGAGCGCTGGGCCGCGGGGTGCGAGCTCGCCGTACGCCTCGCCCTCAGCCACGTCGTGGCACCGGCGCTGCCGCCGACGGGGGGTCAGTGGGCGGAACCGGAGAGCTGGAGTCCGATGACCCCGGCGATCACCAGGCTGATCGAGACGATCTTGAGCGTGGAGACCACGTCGCCGAGGAAGACCATGCCGTAGATCGCCGTCCCGGTCGCCCCGATCCCGGTCCACACCGCGTACGCCGGACCCACGTCCAGCTTCCGCAGCGCCAGCGTCAGCAGACCGAAGCTGCCCAGCGCGAAGACGGCGAAGGCGATCGTCGGCCAGAGCCGGGTGAAACCGTGCGACAGCTTCAGACAGACCGCGAAGCCGGTCTCCAGCACCCCGGCCACCACCACCAGCAGCCACGCCATCGTCAGTGCCTCCCACGCCCTCGGTGACTGCTTCGTCGCACTTGGTGCGATTATGCCCTTGCCGACCGTGAGCGGGCGTGCACACCGCCGGGCTCAGTCGCCCTCGCGCCGCTCCCGGGTCGCGAGCAGCCGCCGCAGCGAGTACAGCCGCGCGGGATCGGCGTGCCCCTCCGCCACCCAGGCGTCGAGCGCGCACTCCGGCTCGTCGTGGCCGCAGGCGCGCGGACACTTCTCCGTGCCCGGCTCCAGGTCGGGGAAGGCGTGGATGACCCGCGACGGGTCGACGTGGTGGAGCCCGAACGAGCGCACGCCCGGCGTGTCGATGACCCAGCCGTCGACCTCGTCCAGCGGCAGCGCGAGCGCCGAGGTCGTGGTGTGCCGGCCGCGGCCCGTCACCGCGTTCACATGGCCGGTGATCCGGCGCTTGTCCTCCGGCACTAGGGCGTTGACCAGCGTCGTCTTGCCGACGCCCGAGTGCCCGACGAACGCGGTGACCCGCCCGTCCAGGTGCTCCCGCACCCGGTCCGCGGCCCCGCCGTCGTACAGCTCCTCGCGGTTCACCACCACGTGCGGGATGTCCAGGTCGCCGTAGAGCTCCAGGAGCGACGACGACGGCGCCAGGTCCGACTTCGTCATCACCAGGAAGGGTTCGAGACCGCCGTCGTACGCCGCCACGAGGCAGCGGTCGATCAGCCGGGGCCGCGGCTCCGGGTCCGCGAGGGCCGTGACGATCGCCAGTTGGTCGGCGTTGGCCACCACGACCCGCTCGAACGGGTCGTCGTCGTCCGCCGTGCGGCGCAGCACCGAGCTGCGCTCACCGATCCGCACGATCCGCGCCAGCGTGTCCTTCTCGCCCGACAGGTCGCCCACCAGGGAGACCCGGTCACCGACCACGGCGGCCTTGCGGCCCAGCTCCCGCGCCTTCATCGCCATGACGATCCGGTCGTCGACCAGACAGGTCAGCCGGCCCCGGTCCACGGTCAGGACCATGCCCTCGACGGCGTCCTCGTGCTTGGGGCGGATCGTGGTGCGGGGACGGGTGCCCTTGCGGTTGGGCCGCTGGCGGATGTCGTCCTCGTCGGTGTGCTTGCCGTAACGCCGCATGACTCAGACCCCGAGCATTTCGGTCCACATCGTCGGGAAGTCCGGCAAGGTCTTCGCCGTCGTGGCCACGTCCTCGATCTCCACGCCCTCGACCGCGAGCCCGATGATCGCGCCCGCCGTCGCCATCCGGTGGTCGTGGTACGTGTGGAAGACGCCGGCGTGCAGCGGGCGCGGGCGGATGTGGAGACCGTCCTCGGTCTCGGTGACGTCGCCACCCAGCTCGTTGATCTCCTTGGTGAGCGCCGCCAGCCGGTCCGTCTCGTGCAGCCGCAGATGGGCGACGCCGCGCAGGGTCGACGGGGAGTCCGCGAGCGCCGCGACCGCCGCGATGCCCGGGGTCAGCTCGCCGACCTCGCCCAGGTCCACGTCGATGCCGTGGATCCGGCCCGTACCGGTGAAGGTGAGCCCCTCCGCCGTCAGCTCGCAGGAACCACCCATCTCGGTGAAGATCCTCCGCAGCTCGTCACCGGGCTGGGTGGTGCGCTCGGGCCAGTCCGGGACCGTCACCCGGCCGCCGGTCACCAGCGCCGCCGCGAGGAACGGCTGCGCGTTGGACAGGTCCGGCTCCACGACCAGGTCCCGGCCGCGCAGCGCCGAGGAGGCGACCCGCCACACGTCGGGGGCGCCGCCGTGCTCCGGCTCGTCGACCTGCGCGCCGACCGAGCGCAGCATGTCGACGGTCATCCGGATGTGCGGCAGCGAGGGCAGCCTGCCCCCCACGTGCCGCACCTCCACGCCCTGGTTGAAGCGCGGCGCCGAGAGCAGCAGGGCGCTGACGAACTGGGAGGACGAGGAGGCGTCGAGCTCGACCGTGCCGCCGTCCAGACCGCCGGCGCCGTACACGGTCATGGGCAGCGCGCCCCGGTTGTCGTCCTCGACGCGGGCGCCCAGCGCGCGCAGCGCGTCGATCACGCCGCCCAGCGGCCGCTCGTGCGAGCGCGGGTCGCCGTCGAAGCGGACGGGACCGTCGGCGAGGGCGGCGACCGGCGGCAGGAAGCGCATGACCGTGCCCGCGTTGCCGACGTCGACGGAGGCCGGGCCGCGCAGCGGCGACGGGATGATCCGCCAGGCCTCGCCGGTCCCGTCGGGGCCCACGCCCTCCTCGATCCTGACGCCGAGGGTACGGAGCGCCTCGGCCATCAGGAGGGTGTCCCGGGAGCGCAGCGGGCGGCGCAGCCAGCCCGGCTCGCTCGCCAGCGCGGCGAGCACGAGCCCGCGGTTGGTGACCGACTTCGAACCGGGCACGGTGACCGTCGCGTCGACGGCGCCGCGGGCGTACGGGGCGGGCCAGAGGTCGGCGGAGGGGCCGGAGTGCGACGGGTCGGGGTGCGCGGAAGCTGCAGCGGTCATGCCCCTCACTGTACGGGGGCCCCGGAACCGTGGGAGCCAGCGGCGTACGGGGGTGTCAGAACCCCAGGAGCCACCGGGAGCCGCCGATCAGACAGCAGAGCGAGACCGTGTGGAAGAAGGCGAGCCACATCGCCGCGGGCACGTGCGTGAGCCGCGTGAGCTGGTCGGCGTCCGAGTCGGGGGTGTCGCCGTGACGCCGCTTGCCCTGGAGCTCGAAGGGCGGCCGCACCCCGCCGAGCAGCAGGAACCACACCACCGCGTAGGCGAAGACGGCCTGCACCTCGGGGCCGGTCAGCCAGGAGACCAGCAGGAACAGCGCGCCGGTCAGGACGACGGTGAGGACCCCGTACGCGTTGCGGACCATCACCAGCATCGCGAGCAGCAGGCCCGTGGCGACCCACAGCAGCAGGGTCACCAGGCCCGCGCCGAGCAGGGCGGCGCCGCCGAGGCCCAGGAGCGGGGCGGCGGTGTAGCCGGCGGCCAGGGTGAGGACCACGCCGAGACCGGTGGGGCGGCCCCGGGTGACGGTGAGACCGCTGGTGTCCGAGTGCAGCCGGATCGCCTCCAGCCGGCGGCCGCAGACGAGCGCGACCAGTCCGTGGCCGCCCTCGTGGGCGATGGTGATCGCGTTGCGGGCGACGAGCCAGGTGCGGCGGGGCACGGTGACGGCGAGGGCGGCGACCGCGGTGGCGATCACCAGCCACTCGGCCGGTGCGGCCTGCGGGCTGAAGAGGTCCATCGTTCGGGCCGCTCCTCGGGAGGTCGGGGATCGTGGCAGTGTGGCACGTATGTGCGGACGGTATGCAGCGAGTCGGCGCCCCGAGGACCTCGTCGGCCTCTTCGGGGTGGAGAAGTGGGAACCGGAGGAGACCCTGGCCCCGGACTGGAACGTGGCCCCGACGAAGGAGGTCTGGGCGATCCTCGAACGCCCTGTGAAGGACGCGGAATCACGGCGGCCGGTTCGCCAGCTGCGGCCGCTGAAGTGGGGACTCGTCCCCTCCTGGTCCAAGACGCCGGAGGGCGCGGCCCGGATGATCAACGCGCGGGCCGAGACCCTGCACGAGAAGCCCTCCTTCAAGCGCGCCTTCCAGGCCCGCCGCTGCATCCTGCCCGCCGACGGCTACTACGAGTGGGTGACCGGCGCCGCCGAGCGCGACCTGGAGGTCGAGGGCAAGAAGAAGCGGCCCCGCAAGCAGCCGTACTTCGTGACCCCGGCGGACGGCTCCGTCTTCGCGATGGCCGGGATCTACGAGTTCTGGCGCGACCCGAACCTGCCGGACGGGGAACCCGGCGCCTGGTGGGTGACCTGCTCGGTGGTCACCACCGAGGCGGAGGCCGGCCCCCTCGGCGTGGCCCCGGCGGAGGGCCCGCACTCGCTGGCCGACATCCACCCCCGGATGCCGCTGATGCTGACGGAGGACCGCTGGGACGCCTGGCTCGACCCGGCGCGCACCGGCCTCGACGAGCTGCGCGGACTGCTCGCCCCGCCGCCGGGCGGCCTGATGCGGGCCTACCCGGTGCCGACGGCGGTCAGCAACGTACGGAACAACGGCCCCGAGCTGCTGACGGAGCTGTCGGGCCCCGAGGTCGGCACGCTCTTCTGACGCGGCCCGCCGCGACGGCACCCCCCCGGCCGCCGCGACGGCACCCCCCGGCCGCCGCCGCGCGGCCGCTCCGGGCCCGGCGGGCGGCAGGATGGGGACGTGACACAGTACGAGACCGTTCCCACCGACGCCGGTGAGGCCCGCATCACCTGGCACCCCGGCACCACCGCCCGGCCGTGGGCCGTCCTCGCGCTCGGCCACGGCGCGGGCGGCGGCGTCGAGGCCCGCGACCTGAAGGCCCTCGCGGCGGCGCTGCCCGCCCACGGGGTGACCGTGGCGCTCGTCGAACAGCCGTGGCGGGTGGCCGGCAAGAAGGTCGCCCCGGCCCCGAAGACCCTCGACACCGGGTGGCGCGGCCTCTGGCCGGCCCTCGCCCGGCAGGGCCTCCCGGTGATCGCGGGCGGCCGCAGCGCCGGCGCCCGGGTCGCCTGCCGCACCGGCCGCGAGCTGGGCGCCCACGCCGTCCTCGCGCTGAGCTTCCCGCTGCACCCGCCGGGCCGGCCGGAGAAGTCCCGCGCCGACGAGCTGCTCTCGACCGGGCTGCCGACCCTCGTCGTCCAGGGCGGCAACGACCCCTTCGGGCGGCCGGAGGAGTTCCCCGACGGACCCCACGACCTCGTGGAGATCCCGTACGGCGACCACGGCTTCGCCCTTCCCAAGCGGGCCCCGCTCGGCGGCGAGGAGGCGCTCGCGCTGCTCGTCGCGGGCGTCACCGGCTGGCTCGCCGGGCTGCGTTGAGGCGGGCCGCGCCGACGCGGCCGGCCCCGTCGGAGAGGCCGTCCCACCCGGGCGCGGACGCCGTGCGCCGGGTGGGAATGCGGAGCACGGGACCACTGTTGTTCCGAGCGTCGGTGCGAGACCAGAGGAAGCCAAAGGAAGAGGGAGCCGTCGCATGGGTTCGACCATCTGCCCGGAGCGCGCGCAGGGCGCTGACCTCGACTGGACAGTGCTGTCCGCGCCCAAGGCCGCCCGGATTCGGGGGGCGGGCGGAGCGGTTCCTCGTCTATCCTCCGAAACGAGCGGGTCCGCGTTCGGGCCCGCCGCCACGCTGGAGGAGGTGGGTCCGGTCACTGGGACCGACACAGGGACCGACGACGGCCCGCAGGAGACGACCGAGGAGCGCAACGCGCGCTTCGAGCGGGACGCCCTCGGCTACCTCGACCAGATGTACTCGGCCGCGCTGCGCATGACGCGCAACCCCGCGGACGCGGAGGACCTGGTCCAGGAGACCTACGCGAAGGCGTACGGCTCCTTCCACCAGTTCCGTGAGGGCACCAACCTCAAGGCGTGGCTGTACCGCATCCTCACGAACACCTTCATCAACTCGTACCGCAAGAAGCAGCGTGAGCCCCAGCGGAGCGCTGCCGAGGAGATCGAGGACTGGCAGCTCGCCCGCGCCGAGTCGCACATGTCGACCGGCCTGCGCTCCGCCGAGTCCCAGGCGCTCGACCACCTCCCGGACTCCGACGTGAAGGAAGCGCTGCAGGCGATCCCCGAGGAGTTCCGCATCGCCGTCTATCTCGCCGATGTCGAGGGCTTTGCGTACAAGGAGATCGCGGACATCATGGGTACGCCCATCGGTACGGTGATGTCCCGGCTGCACCGGGGCCGCCGCCAGCTGCGCGGCATGCTCGAGGACTACGCCCGCGACCGCGGGCTCGTACCCGCGGGCGCCGGAGAGTCGTCGAACGATCTGAAAGGCTCGGGCTCATGAGCTGCGGAGAGCCGCACGAGACGGACTGCTCGGAGGTCCTGGACCATCTCTACGAGTTCCTCGACCGTGAGATGCCCGACAGCGACTGCACGAAGTTCGAGGTGCACTTCGAGGAGTGCTCCCCGTGCCTGGAGAAGTACGGCCTCGAACAGGCGGTGAAGAAGCTCGTCAAGCGCTGCTGCGGCAGCGACGACGTGCCCACCGACCTGAGGGCCAAGGTCATGGGCCGGATCGACCTGATCCGCTCCGGACACCTGGTGCCGGAGCAGGACCTCACGGCGCCGGAGACCCAGACCCCCGCCACCCAGGAGTAGGCACCCCGGACCCGTCCGGAACACGAGGGCCGTCGCGGCACGACCGCGGCGGCCCCGCGCATTTGTCGGCTTGTATCACCCGATGGTGCGAATCAGCGCCACGCCGCCGCCCGGGACCGCCCCACTCGCTACCGTGACCGGAGTGATGGGCGTCCAGGTCATTCCGCGCGCGGCCCGCGTGTACATCGGCTGCGCCCTGCTCGGCGCCTGCGCGTGCGCGCTGCCCGCGTTACGCCCCGGCGCGCACACCCCCTGGGCGACCGTCGCCCTCCTCGCCGCCCTGTACGCGCTCTGCGAGCTGCCGGCCCGCTGCCCGCTCGTCGGCCGCGCGCTCGGCGGCGCCGTACCCCCGGGCACCGGCTCCTTCTTCCCCGTCCTGCTCGCCGCCGCGCTGCTCCTCGACCCCGCCGCCGCCGCGCTCACCGCCCTGCCCGGCAGCCTCCTCGCCCGCGTCGAGGAACCCCCGGCCGCCCCGCGCCGGGCCTGGCGCGCCGCCGCCACCGCGCTCGCCGTCTGGGCCGCGGCCGCCACCGCCGCCCCGCTGGGCGCCCCCGCCGCCCTCGGCCACGACGGGGCCGCCCCCGACCTGCCGTACGCGCTCCTCCCCGCCGCCGCCTCCGCCCTCGCCTTCTGCCTCGTCCTCACCGCCCTCGACGCGGGCGTCCGCGCCACCGCCGAAGGGCTGCCGCGCGGGGCCGCCCGGCACGGACTCCTCGGCCGCGCCCTCGCCCCGTACGCCGTCCACGGTCTCGCCGGGCTGATGATGGCCGTGCTCTGGCGCAGCTCGTACGGGCCGGTCGCCGCCCTCTTCGTGCTGCTGCCCATGTACATCTCCTGCTGGGTCTTCGCCCAGTACCACCGCGAGCGCGCCGCCCACCAGGCCACCATCCGCGCCCTCGTCCAGGCCGTCGACATCAAGGACCGGTACACCCGCGGCCACAGCGAACGCGTCGGCCACGCCTCCGTCCTGATCGCCCGTGAGCTCGGCATGGCGGAGGAGCGCCTCGACGTCGCCCGCTTCGCCGGGATCCTCCACGACGTCGGCAAACTCGGCGTGCCCACCCGCGTGCTCACCAAGGACGGGCCGCTCACCCCGGAGGAGCGCCGGATCATCGAGCTGCACCCGGAGTACGGCCACGAGATGGTCCGGGGCATCGGCTTCCTCGGCGAGGCCCGCACCGCGATCCTCCACCACCACGAGCGCATGGACGGCAGCGGCTACCCCTACGGGCTGCGCGGCGAGGAGATCCCCGAGTTCGCCCGCGTGGTGGCCGTCGCCGACGCCTTCGACGCCATGACCTCCACCCGCTCCTACAGCCGCGCCCGGCCCGTGCCGACCGCCGTCGCCGAGCTGGAGCGGTGCGCGGGCAGCCAGTTCGACCCCCGGATGGTCGACGCCCTCGTCCGGGCCCTCGACCGCCACGGCTGGCACCCCGCCGTCACCGCCGACGAGACGACCGCGCCGCCCCCGGACCAGGTGCCCCCGCCGCGCGGGCCCCTGCCGTCGGGCCCGCCCCCGGCGAACGCCCCCGCGCCCCCCGGCCCCACCTCCTCGCGGAAGCGCACATGAGGCCCGGCTCCGTCACCGTCGGCGGCCTGTACGCGGCGGCCCTGCTCCTCGGCGCCGCCGCGTTCGGCACCACCCTCTGGCAGGGAGTCGCCGAACCCGGCACCGCCCTCGCCTTCGGCACCCTCGTCGCCCTCGGCGAGCTGTCCCGCTGGTGCACCGCGCCCGACGCCGGATCCCCGCCCGCGCCGGACGGGCCCGGCGACCGGGAACCCGCGCCGCTCGCCGCCGCGGGCGCCCTCGCGTACGCGCTCCTCGGCGCCGACGCGGGCAGCGCCACCACCCACGGCGTCCTGCAGACGGTCGCCGTCGCCGTCGCGGGCGGCCTCGCCGGGATCGTCCCGCACCTCGCCCGCGGCCGGTGGCCCGCCCCCGACCACCTCGCCCGCCGCGTCCTCACCGTCGGCTTCGCCGCCCTCTGCTTCCAGCCCCTCTACAACTCCGGCACCCTCGCCGAACACCTCGGCCGGGGCGCGCTCCACGCCCTCTTCCTGCTGCTCCTGCTCGTCCTCACCGCCCTCTGCGACGCCGTCCTCGCCGCCCTCGTCCTGCGCGCCCGCTCCGGCTACCCGTACGGCCCCCTCCTCCGCGACGAACTGCGCTCCCTGATCGGCATCGGCTCCGCCGTCTGCGCCACCGGCGCCGTCATGGCCCTCGGCGTGGCCGCCGCCGGACTGTGGGCGCTGCCCGTCCTCGCCGTACCGCTCCTGCTCACCCAGGTCTCCTTCCGGCGGTACGCGGCCGTGCGCACCGTCAACCGGCAGACCATCGCCTCCCTCGCCCGGGCCACCGAGATCGCGGGCTGCACCCCGCCCGGCCACGCCCACCGGGTCGCCGCCCTCAGCACCGCCGTCGGCCGCGAGCTCGGCCTCTCAGGGCCCGACCTCACCGTCCTCGAACACGCGGCGCTCATGCACGACATCGGACAGCTCTCCCTCGTCGACCCGGTCGCGGGGGGCGCCACCTCGCTCCTGTCCGCCGAGGAGCAGCGCAGGATCGCCCTCCTCGGCGGCGAGGTCGTCCGCAGGACCGGCGTCCCCGTCGCCGTCGCCGTCGTCGTCGAGCGCCAGGCCGACCCGTACCGCGAGCAGCCGCTGCCCGCCCGGATCGTCCGCGCCGTCAACGCCTACGACGACCTCGCGGGCGCGGGCGAGGGAGCGGGGGCCGCCCTGGCCGCACTCGAACAGCTCCGGCTCGGCACCGCCCGCGACTACCACCCCGAGGTCGTCGAGGGCCTGGCCCGGGTCCTCGCCCGGGGCGGAGCGCCTGGGGTGACCTCGGCCGCCGCTGGGTAACCCATGGGTAATGAGCGCGCGTCCGACCGGGCATGGTTGGATGCGAACAAGAGGGTGAAGCGACCGGCAGGCGGGAATCGTGAGGATCTTCGGGAAGGTACGGCATCGGCCCTCCGCCTCGTGGCGGCAGGCCACCGACCGCGCGTTCACGCTGATCGGCGACGGCCGGTACGAGGACGCGGGCGCGCTGCTGACACGCGCGGCGGATCTGGAGCCCTGGCTCTCGGAGTCCTGGTTCAACCTGGCGCTGCTGCACAAGTTCCGGCACGACTGGGAGCAGGCCAGGGCCGCGGGGCTGCGCGCCGTGGCGCTCCTGGACAAGGAGACCGGCGCCCCCGACTGGTGGAACGTCGGCATCGCCGCCACCGCGCTCCAGGACTGGCCCCTGGCCCGTCGCGCCTGGCAGGCGTACGGCCTGAAGGTCCCCGGGGCCTCCGCGGGCACCGGCGAGCCCGCCGGCATGGAGCTGGGCAGCGCCGCCGTGCGGCTCTCGCCCGAGGGCGAGGCCGAGGTCGTCTGGGGCCGACGGCTCGATCCGGCCAGGATCGAGGTCCTCTCCATCCCGCTGCCGTCCTCCGGCCGCCGCTGGGGCGAGGTCGTCCTCCACGACGGCGTGCCGAACGGCGAGCGGACCACCACGGCCGGCCCCTCCTACCCGGTCTTCGACGAGATCGAGCTGTGGGCCCCGTCGCCCGTCCCCACCTGGGTGGTGCTCCTGGAGGCCGCCACCGAGGCCGACCGGGACGCCCTGGAGCAGCTCGCCGCCGACGCGGGCTTCGCCGCCGAGGACTGGTCGTCCTCCGTGCGGCTGCTCTGCCGCGCCTGCTCGGAGTCGACGATGCCGAGCGCCGAGGGCGAGGGCGAGCACTCCGACCCGCACGACCACAGCGAGCCGGGGCACCCCGGGCCGCTCGGCCACCGCTCGCCCGGCGAGCTGTGGGTGCCGGAGCGGGAGTGCGGGATCGCCGCGCCGGCCGGGCTGGTGCGCGGGCTCCTCGACGGCTGGGTGGCGGACAGCCCCGACAGCCGTGAGTGGCGGGATCTGGAGGAAGTCTGCTGACCGGTGCCCGTAGGCTGTGATCCGACGGAATCGGGTTTTCAGGAAGGCGCGGCCGGACATGGCGCAGCAGGAGACGGACGAGCAGACGCAGATCAACGACGGCTTCGTCGTGGACACGGAGGACTGCGAGGCGCGCGAGCTCGCCCACCGCGAGCGCGGCACCGCGCGTCCGATCACGGTGGTCGGCAACCCGGTCCTGCACCGGGAGTGCAAGGACGTCACCGAGTTCGACGACAAGCTCGCGGCCCTGATCGACGACATGTTCGCCAGCCAGAAGGCCGCCGAGGGCGTGGGCCTCGCCGCCAACCAGATCGGCGTCGACCTCAAGGTCTTCGTCTACGACTGCCCCGACGACGAGGGCGTCCGCCACACCGGCGTCGTGATCAACCCGGTCCTCCAGGAGCTGCCGGCCGACCGCCGCTTCCTCGACGACTCCAACGAGGGCTGCCTCTCGGTCCCCACCGCGTACGCCTCCCTCGCCCGCCCGGACTACGCCGAGGTGCACGGCGTGGACGCCCAGGGCAAGCCGATCAAGGTGCGCGGCACCGGCTACTTCGCCCGCTGCCTCCAGCACGAGACGGACCACCTGTACGGCACGCTGTACATCGACAAGCTCTCCAAGCGCGAGCGCAAGGACGCCCTGCGCCAGATGGAGGAGGGCACCCCGCGCTACGAGACGGTCCCGAACGACTGATCTCCCGCCGGTCCCGGGCGCTCGCTCCCCGGGCGCACGCACGCGGAAGGGCCCCGCACTCCCCCCGGAGCGCGGGGCCCTTCGCCGTACGGTCTAGAAGTCCTCGTCGAGGTCGACCGAACCCTCCACCGCCACCTGGTAGGCGGACGGGCGGCGCTCGAAGAAGTTGGTCAGCTCCTGGACGCCCTGGAGCTCCATGAACGCGAACGGGTTCTCCGAGCCGTAGACGGGCGCGAAGCCCAGCCGCTGGAGGCGCTGGTCGGCGACGCACTGCAGATACGCGCGCATCGACTCGGTGTTCATGCCCGGCAGTCCGTCGCCGCACAGGTCCCGGCCGAACTGGAGCTCCGCCTCGACGGCCTCCTCCAGCATGGCGGTGACCTGCTGCCGCAGCTCGTCGTCGAAGAGCTCGGGCTCCTCCTTGCGGACGGTGTCCACGACCTCGAAGGCGAAGTTCATGTGCATCGTCTCGTCGCGGAACACCCAGTTGGTGCCCGTCGCGAGGCCGTGCAGCAGGCCCCGGGACCGGAACCAGTACACGTACGCGAAGGCGCCGTAGAAGAACAGGCCCTCGATGCAGGCCGCGAAGCAGATCAGGTTCAGCAGGAAGCGGCGGCGGTCGGCCCGCGTCTCCAGGCGGTCGATCTTCTCGACCGAGTCCATCCAGCGGAAGCAGAACTGCGCCTTGTCGCGGATCGAGGGGATGTTCTCGACCGCCGCGAACGCGGCCGCGCGCTCCTCCGGATCGGGCAGGTAGGTGTCGAGCAGCGTCAGGTAGAACTGGACGTGCACGGCCTCCTCGAACAGCTGGCGGCTCAGGTAGAGCCGGGCCTCGGGGGAGTTGATGTGCTTGTAGAGCGTCAGCACGAGGTTGTTCGCCACGATCGAGTCGCCGGTCGCGAAGAACGCGACGAGCCGGCCGATCATGTGCTGCTCACCGGGGGTGAGCCTGGCGAGGTCGGCGACGTCCGAGTGGAGGTCGACCTCCTCCACCGTCCACGTGTTCTTGATCGCGTCCCGGTAGCGCTCGTAGAAGTCCGGGTAGCGCATCGGACGCAGGGTCAGTTCGAACCCCGGGTCGAGGAGGTTCTTGGTCTCGGTGCTCACTGGCAGGCCTCGCAGGACTCGGGGTTCTCAAGGGAGCAGGCGACGGCGTCGGGGTCGGCGGCCTGCTGGGCGGGGACGGGCACGGGGACCGTGGCGGCGCGGGCCGCGCGGGCGATCCGGGTCGCCGGGCGCGAGCGCAGGTAGTACGTCGTCTTCAGGCCCTGCTTCCAGGCGTACGCGTACATCGACGACAGCTTGCCGATCGTCGGCGTCTCCAGGAACAGGTTCAGGGACTGCGACTGGTCGAGGAACGGGGTGCGCGCCGCCGCCATGTCGATCAGGCCGCGCTGCGGGATCTCCCACGCCGTCCGGTACAGCTCCCGCACCTCGGCCGGGACCCAGGTGAAGTCCGCCACCGAGCCGTTGGAGTCGCGCAGCGCCTCCCGGGTCTGCGCGTCCCAGACGCCGAGCCGCTTCAGCTCGTCCACCAGGTACGAGTTGACCTGGAGGAACTCGCCGGAGAGCGTCTCGCGCTTGAACAGGTTGGAGACCTGCGGCTCGATGCACTCGTACACGCCCGCGATCGAGGCGATCGTCGCCGTCGGGGCGATGGCGAGCAGCAGGCTGTTGCGCATGCCGACGGCGGCGATCCGCTCGCGCAGCGCGGCCCAGCGCTCGGGCCAGTTCAGCTCGACGTCGTAGTGGTCGGGGTGCAGCACGCCCCGGGCGGTGCGCGTCTTCTCCCAGGCGGGCAGCGGCCCGTTGCGCTCGGCGAGGTCGGCGGAGGCCTCGTACGCGGCGAGCATGATCCGCTCGGCGATCCGGGTCGACAGGGCGCGCGCCTCGGCCGAGTCGAACGGCAGCCTCAGCCGGAAGAAGACGTCCTGGAGGCCCATCGCGCCCAGACCGACCGGCCGCCAGCGGGCGTTGGAGCGGCCGGCCTGCTCGGTCGGGTAGAAGTTGATGTCGACGACCCGGTCGAGGAAGGTGACGGCGGTCCGGACGGTCTCGTCGAGCCGCTGCCAGTCGATGTCGCCGGTGGCGGTGTCGACGAAGGCACCGAGGTTGACCGAGCCCAGGTTGCACACGGCGGTCTCGCCGTCGTCCGTGACCTCCAGGATCTCCGTGCAGAGGTTGGAGGAGTGGACGGTGTGACCGGGCTCCGCCGTCTGGTTGGCCGTGCGGTTCGAGGCGTCCTTGAAGGTCATCCAGCCGTTGCCGGTCTGGGCCAGGGTCCGCATCATCCGGCCGTACAGGTCCCGGGCCGGCATCGTCCGGCGGGCCAGGCCAGCGGCCTCGGCGGCGCGGTAGGCGGCGTCGAACTCCTCGCCCCACAGGTCGACGAGCTCGGGCACGTCGGCGGGGGAGAACAGCGACCACTCGGCGTCGGCGTTGACCCGGCGCATGAACTCGTCCGGGACCCAGTGCGCCAGGTTGAGGTTGTGGGTGCGCCGCTGGTCCTCGCCCGTGTTGTCGCGCAGCTCCAGGAACTCCTCGATGTCCGCGTGCCAGGTCTCCAGGTAGACGGCGGCCGCGCCCTTGCGGCGGCCGCCCTGGTTCACGGCGGCGACGGAGGCGTCGAGCGTCTTCAGGAACGGCACGATGCCGTTGGAGTGGCCGTTGGTGCCGCGGATCAGCGAACCGCGCGAGCGGATCCGGGAGTAGGACAGGCCGATGCCGCCCGCGTGCTTCGACAGGCGCGCCACCTGGTGGTAGCGGTCGTAGATCGAGTCCAGCTCGTCCAGCGGGGAGTCGAGCAGGTAGCAGGAGGACATCTGCGGGTGGCGGGTGCCCGAGTTGAAGAGCGTGGGGGAGGAGGGCAGGTAGTCGAGCCGGCTCATCAGGCCGTACAGCGCCGTCACCTCCTCCAGGGCCCGCGCGCTGTCGTCCTCCGAGAGACCGGCGGCGACGCGCAGCATGAAGTGCTGCGGGGTCTCGATCACCTTCCGGGTGATCGGGTGGCGCAGCAGGTAGCGCGAGTAGAGGGTGCGCAGTCCGAAGTAGCCGAAGCGGTCGTCGGCGGCCGGGTCGATCGTGGCGTCGAGCCGCTCGGCGTGCCGGACGACGAAGTCGGCGGTGCGGTCGGCGATCAGGCCCT
The DNA here is from genome assembly GCF_053589515.1 of Streptomyces sp. NPDC003327. NCBI lineage: Bacteria > Bacillati > Actinomycetota > Actinomycetes > Kitasatosporales > Streptomycetaceae > Streptomyces > Streptomyces sp. NPDC003327. The sequence goes on from NZ_JBSFSA010000006.1 coordinate 18,461, forward strand.
CGCGGTGGCCGACGGCGACGGAGGCGGAGAAGGAGACGGCGCCCTGACCTGCCGCCTCCTCGGCGATGGTGAGGGTGAGGAGCCGGGCGGCGAGCCGGGAGTAGGCGGGGTCCTCGGCGATCAGGCCCGCGGCGGCCTCGGTGGCCAGCTCGCGCAGCTCCGCCGCGTCCGAGGCGGAACTGCGGCCGCGCAGGGCGGCGGCGGCGACCTTGCCGGGGTCGGTGTCGGGGAGATCGGCGGTGAGGTCGGTCAGGGTCCGCAGCAGCGCGGTCCCGGGGCCGTCGCTCTCGATCGCGGTGGCCTCGGCTGCTGCCGGATCGGCGGGCGCGATGGTCACGTGGGGGGCTCTCCCTCGCTCGGCTCGGGGCCGCTGCGGGAGGGAGGCGGGCAGGCGGGCGGGCCGTGGTGCACGGCGGTGCCCGCGTCCACCGGCCCACTCCGCGAGGCCCGGACGTCTGTGGCACCCGGAACGGACGGACCGGGTGCGCCGTCGGCAGGTCCTCGGACTCACTGCGTACGAAAGCGTACGAAGCACACCGTTGCGGGACAGTTCCGGATTCGCGCCGGATTCCCCTGCGTCGACAGCGAGGACGAGCATACATGTGGGGGGCGCCGATCTCGGCACCCCCCACATGTTGTGTCCACGCCCGGCCCGCGGCGCGGCGCGGTCAGTGCGTGTCGGCGCCGATCTTCGGCAGCTCGGTGCTGACCCCGGCGTCACCGGCGTCCGCCGTGTAGTCGGCGGGGGAGGTCTCGTCGACGCCCTCGGGGGCCTTGACGGCCTTGAGGACGAAGGTCAGGACGACCGTGACGAGGACGTTGAGCACGAAGGCGGTGAGACCGATGTAGCCGATCTCGCCGATGCCCGGGATCTCGGCCGAGGAGCCGCCGAAGTGCTTCTGGGTCGGGCTGGCCACGCCGTACGCGGCGGCCGTTCCGTAGATCATGCCGACGGCCCAGCCGGCGAGCAGCGCCCAGCGGTGGAACCAGCGGGTGAAGAGACCGCCGACGAGGGCCGGGAAGGTCTGCAGGATCCAGATGCCGCCGAGCAGCTGGAAGTTGATGGCGACCGTCTTGTCCATGGTGAGGACGAAGGCGAGGGCGCCGACCTTCACCAGGAGCGAGACCAGCTTGGAGACCTTGGTCTCCTGGGCCGGGGTGGCGTCCTTCCTGATGAAGTCCTTGTAGATGTTGCGGGTGAAGAGGTTGGCCGCGGCGATCGACATGATCGCGGCCGGGACGAGGGCGCCGATGCCGATGGCGGCGAAGGCGACGCCCGCGAACCAGTCCGGGAACATGGTCTCGAACAGCTGCGGGATGGCGAGCTGGCCATTCTTCACCTGGATGCCCGCGGCGATGGCCATGAACCCGAGGATCGCGAGGAGCCCGAGCATCAGCGAGTACAGCGGCAGGATCGTGGTGTTGCGGCGGATCACCTCGCGGCTCCTGGAGGACAGGGTGGCCGTGATGGAGTGCGGGTACATGAAGAGCGCGAGCGCGGAGCCGAGCGCCAGCGTCGCGTACGTCCACTGGCTCGCCTCGCCGGGCACCATCGCGCCGCGCGGCTTGCCGGTGGCCTCGTTGGTCTGGGCGAACGCCTCGCCCGCCCGGGAGAAGATCTCGTCGAAGCCGCCGAGCTTGATCGGGATGTAGATGATCGCCACCGCGATGACGATGTAGATCAGCGTGTCCTTGACGAAGGCGATGAGCGCGGGGGCGCGCAGGCCGGAGGAGTACGTGTAGGCCGCGAGGACGCCGAAGGCGATCAGCAGCGGCAGGTCCTTGATGAACCAGTGGGTGTTCTCGCCGCCGCCGACGCCCATCACGTCCAGGACGGCCTGGATGCCGACGAGCTGGAGCGCGATGTAGGGCATGGTGGCGAGGATGCCGGTGAGGGCGACCGCCAGCGACAGGCCCTTGGAGCCGAAGCGGCCCCGGACGAAGTCGGAGGTGGTGACGTACCCGTGCTTGTGCGAGACCGACCACAGGCGCGGCAGGAAGGTGAAGATCAGCGGGTAGACGAGGATCGTGTACGGCACGGCGAAGAAGCCGGCCGCGCCCGCCGCGTAGACGGCCGCCGGGACGGCGACGAAGGTGTACGCGGTGTAGAGGTCGCCGCCGAGCAGGAACCAGGTCACCCAGGTGCCGAACGAACGGCCGCCGAGGCCCCATTCGTCGAGGCTGTGCTCGTTCTCGGCCTTGCGCCAGCGCGAGGCGAGGAAGCCCATGACCGTGACGGCCAGGAAGAAGAAGATGAAGACGGCGAGTGCGACGCCGTTCACGCCGTCCTTCATCGGGCGTCACCGCCCTTGCGGGCGCGCTGGTCGAGCTGCCACAGCTTGTACGCGACCATCGTCAGCGCGGTGGAGATGACGACCCAGAGCATCTGGTACCAGTAGAAGAAGGGAATGCCCGCGAAAAGCGGTTCGACCTTCGCGTAGGAACTCACCCAGAGCATCGCGACGAACGGGGCGAAGAGGCAGAGCGCGATCACGAACCGTATCGGGGTGATCGTGGGCTGCTTTCCTCCTGTCGCTTCTCGTGGCGATTCTTGTGCCGATTCAGACATGGCGGATCCGTCCCCTCGGTGATCACCTCGTAATGCGGAGGAAATCTAGGGGACGGTTCCGCTCTATGGAACCCCCGTCCGGATATCGGACGGCGCGTGTGGTCTTTTGTCGGTGAATGGCGGAGCGGGGTCGGGGCGTTGGATCGACCTGGCCGTCGGGGTGCTCAGCCGTTGGGCCGCTGCAGGCGCGCCACGAACTTGTACCGGTCGCCGCGGTAGACGGACCGCACCCATTCGACCGGCTCGCCCTGGGCGTCCAGCGAGTGACGGGAGAGCATGAGCATCGGCAGGCCCACGTCCGTACCGAGCAGCCCGGCCTCGCGCGGGGTGGCGAGGGAGGTCTCGATGGTCTCCTCGGCCTCCGCGAGGTGGACGTCGTACACCTCGGCGAGCGCCGTGTAGAGGGAGGTGTACTTCACCAGCGAACGGCGCAGCGCGGGGAAGCGCTTGGCCGACAGGTGGGTGGTCTCGATCGCCATCGGCTCGCCGCTGGCGAGGCGCAGCCGCTCGATCCGCAGGACGCGTCCGCCGGTGGTGATGTCGAGCAGTCCCGCGAGGGTGTCGTCGGCGGTGACGTAGCCGATGTCGAGGAGCTGCGAGGTCGGCTCCAGCCCCTGGGCCCGCATGTCCTCGGTGTACGAGGTGAGTTGGAGGGCCTGCGAGACCTTGGGCTTCGCCACGAAGGTGCCCTTGCCCTGGATCCGCTCCAGTCGGCCCTCGACGACCAGCTCCTGGAGCGCCTGGCGCACGGTGGTGCGCGAGGTGTCGAACTCGGCGGCGAGGGTCCGCTCCGGGGGCACCGGGGTGCCGGGCGGCAGGGTCTCCGTCATGTCGAGGAGGTGGCGCTTCAGCCGGTAGTACTTGGGCACGCGCGCGGTGCGGGTGACCGCCCCGCCCTCTGTCTCGCTACCGCCCGCGTCCGTGGCCATGGCCTGCCTTCCCGACTCCTGTGCTGCTGCCGTCACCGGCTCCTCCGTCTGTCGCGGCTCACATGGTGGCACGGACCGGTAACGGGTCGTCGGCCTCCCTCAGGTGTCGGTCCGATAACGGACGCGACAGCCCTTCTTATACACCCTTGACACCCCTAAAGGTCTAGGCCAAGCTCCGGGTACTGGTCTAAACCATTAAAGATCAGGTCCCAGCCCCACGAGCACTACCTGACGTATGTCTTCGCGCGGTGGGCAGGGGTTGCAGGCATCCCTGAGGAGGGTGGCGTGAAGCGCAAGCTCATCGCGGCGATCGGCGTCGCGGGCATGATGGTCTCTATCGCTGCGTGCGGTTCGGACAGCGGCGACAAGGGCGACGGGGGCAAGGCCGAGGGCGGCAGCAAGACGCTGACCGTCTGGGTCATGGACGGATCCGCTCCCGACGCCTGGATGGAGGGCGTCAACAAGGAGTTCGAGGCCAAGCACCCGGGCGTCAAGGTCAAGGTCGAGAAGCAGGTCTGGAACGGCATCCAGGAGAAGGTCACCACCGCCCTCTCCGAGGACACCCCGCCGGACGTCCTGGAGCTCGGCAACACCCAGACCGCGGGCTACGCCGTGACCGGCGGCCTCGCCGACCTCTCCGGCGACAAGGACAAGCTCGGCTACGCCGGCTGGAACAAGGGCATGGTCGCCTCGGCCGAGCTCGACGGCAAGCTCTACTCCGCCCCGTGGTACGCCGCCAACCGCGTCGTCATCTACGACAAGGCCGCCTTCAAGAAGGCCGGCGTCTCCGCCCCGAAGACCCGCGCCGAGTGGATCGACGGCCTGAAGAAGCTCAAGGCCTCCGACCCCAAGTCGCAGCCGATCTACCTGCCCGGCCAGAGCTGGTACGTCCTCGCCGGCTTCATCTGGGACGAGGGCAGCGACCTCGCGGTCAAGGACGGCGACAAGTGGAAGGGCAACCTGTCCTCCCCCGAGGCCGTCAACGCCATGAACTTCTACAAGGAGCTGGCGTCCTACTCCACCGCTCCGAAGGACAAGGACGAGGCGACCCCGCAGCAGTCCACCGACATCATCCCCAAGGGCGGTGTCGCGTCCTGGATCGGTCTCGGCTGGGAGGCCGGCGGCGCGATCGACGCCATCAAGAAGGCCGGCAAGACCGCCGACTTCGGCTACTTCCCGATCCCGGGCAAGACGGCCGACAAGCCGGGCTCCGTCTTCTTCGGCGGCTCCAACCTCGCCATCTCCGAGCGCTCCCAGAACAAGGAGCTCGCCAAGGAGTGGCTGGCCCTCGCCGCTGGCAAGGACCAGATGACCAAGTACGCCGTCGCCACCGAGGGCGCCCTGCTCCCGAACAACGACGCCGCGCAGTTCAAGCCCGCCGCGGGCTCCTTCGCCGAGGCCATGGCCGCGTCCGCCGTCTCCGGCAAGATCACCCCGGTCACCCCGGGCTGGGCGAACGTCGAGACCGCCCCGAACCCGATCAAGGACTACATGACCAAGGTCCTGAAGGGCGAGGACACCAAGGCCGCCGCCGAGGCCGCCGACAAGGTCATCAACGAGCGCATCAACCAGCAGTAGGACCCACAGCCCGGCGGTGCGGCCCGGTCGCACCGGACCGCACCGCCGGCTCCTCAGTTTTCAGCGGCCCGCTCCCCCCGGGCCGCGCTCGGTGGGCGCGGGAGCCCCAGAACCGCGAGGAAGAAGACCATGACCGTGGACTCCCAGGGGACGGCGAACGCCGCTCCTCAGGACGCGCCCGGGAGGGCGGCAGGGACGTCTCAGACCCCCGTGCCGGCCCCTTCCGGAACGAAGGAAGTCCGGCCGAAGGAAGCCCCTCGGCCCTCGCGCGGCAGACGCTCCCTGCCCGGCGGACTGCTGCCGTACCTGCTCGTCGCCCCGGCCCTGCTGTCGATGGCGGTGCTGCTGCTCTACCCGCTGATCCGCAACGTGATCCTCTCCTTCCAGGAACTCAACCGGAAGGAGTTCATCACCCGCGAGACGGTCTGGACCGGCTTCGACAACTACACCGAGCTGCTCGGCGACTCCGAGTTCTGGACCGTCGTCGTCCGCTCCGTCGTCTTCACCGCGGTCAACGTCATCCTGATCATGGCCATCGGCGCCGGCATCGGCCTGCTCCTCGACCGCCTCGGCACGAAGATGCGGCTGCTGCTCTCGCTGGCCCTCGTCTTCGCCTGGGCCATGCCGATCGTCGCCTCCGTGACCGTCTTCCGCTGGCTCTTCGACGAGCAGTTCGGCGTCATGAACTGGGTGATGCGCACGCTCGGCTTCGCCGGCTACGAGCAGCACAACTGGTTCGAGACCGGCTTCTCGACCCTCGTCATCTCGCTGATCCTGCTGGTCTGGGGCTCCGTCCCGTTCGTCGCCCTCAACATGTACGCCGGCCTGACCACCATCGGCACCGAGCTGTACGAGGCGGCCAAGATGGACGGCGCCGGCGGCTGGCGCACCTTCTGGGCCGTGGTCTTCCCGAACCTCAAGCCCTTCTTCATGATCACCACGTTCCTGGAGATCATCTGGATCTTCAAGGCGTTCACGCAGGTCTACGCGATGAACCTCGGCGGCCCCGACCGCGCCTCGGAGACCCTCCCCGTCTTCGCCTACATCGAGGGCGTCGGCCAGTTCCACTACGGCGTCGCCGCGGCCATCTCCGTCCTCACGATCGTGATGCTCGTCGCGATCATGTCCTTCTACTTCCGCCTGATCCTGAAGCAGGAGGATGAGCTGTGAGCAGCACCATCGCCCCCGCCCCGCAGAAGCTGCGCACCCGCAAGAAGCTCACGGCCGGCGCCGTCGTCAAGAACGCCTCCGCGCTCGTCATCGCCGCCGTGTTCGTCTTCCCCGTCTACTGGATGTTCTCGTCCTCGCTGAAGCCGCAGCACGAGATCATGACGAAGGACCCGGTCTTCTTCTTCTCGCCGACCTTCGAGAACTACGGCACCGCCACCGGCGTCGACCTGTTCTGGACCTACGTCCGCAACAGCCTCACCGTCACCGTCGGCGCCGTCCTCCTCGCCCTGCTGGTCGCGCTGGCGGCGAGCTTCGCCCTCGCCCGCATCCGCTTCAAGGGCCGCAAGGGCATGATCCTCGTCGTGATGATGGCCCAGATGGCCCCCTGGGAGGTCATGGTCATCGCGATGTACATGATCTCGCGGGACAACGACATGCTGAACAGCATCCCGATGCTCACCGCGATCTACTTCGTCATGGTCCTGCCCTTCACCATCTGGACCCTGCGCGGCTTCATCGCCGCCGTCCCGGTCGAGCTGGAGGAGGCCGCCCAGATCGACGGCTGCACCCGCGGCCAGGCCTTCCGCAAGGTCATCTTCCCGCTGCTCGCCCCCGGCCTGATGTCGACGTCGATCTTCGGCTTCATCACGGCCTGGAACGAGTTCGCGATGATCCTGATGCTCAACAAGGAGCGGGAGTCGCAGACCCTGACCGTCTGGCTGACGCAGTTCCAGACCGCCTTCGGCAGCGACTGGGGCGCCACCATGGCCGCCTCGACCCTCTTCGCGCTCCCCGTGCTGATCGTCTTCATCTTCGTCCAGCGCAAGGCCGTCGGCGGCATGACCGCCGGCGCGGTGAAGGGATAACGGCGCCCCATGACCACTCTCGTACACGCCTCGGACACGCTCACCCGCGACGCGCTCACGGTCCTCCAGCCCGGCTTCGTCGGCACCACCGCCCCCGACTGGCTGCTCCGCCGCATCGGCGAGGGGCTCTCGTCCGTCGGCCTCTTCGGCCGGAACGTCGTCGGCCCCGACCAGCTCGCCGCGCTCACCGCCCGGCTGCGGGCCGAGCGGGACGACGTCCTCGTCGCCATCGACGAGGAGGGCGGCGACGTCACCCGCCTGGAGGTCCGGGAGGGCTCCTCCTTCCCCGGCAACTACGCGCTGGGCAGCGTCGACGACGTCGAGCTCACCCGGGCCGTCGCCCGCGAGCTGGGCCGCCGCCTGGCCGCCTGCGGGATCGACCTCAACTGGGCCCCCTCGGCCGACGTGAACTCCAACGCCGAGAACCCGGTCATCGGCGTCCGCTCCTTCGGGCCGGACCCGGACCTGGTCGCCCGGCACACCGTGGCGTACGTCGACGGCCTCCAGGGCGTCGGGGTCGCGGCCTGCACCAAGCACTTCCCCGGGCACGGCGACACCAACGTGGACTCCCACGACGCCCTGCCCCGGATCGATGTGGACCTCGCCACACTGCACGCCCGTGAGCTGGTGCCTTTCCGCGCGGCCGTCGCCGCGGGTACCAAAGCGGTCATGAGCGCGCATATTCTTCTCTCCGCGCTCGACCCCCACCGTCCGGCCACCCTGAGCCCGCAGATCCTCACCGGTCTGCTCCGCCAGGAGCTGGGCTTCGAGGGGCTCATCGTCACCGACGGCATGGAGATGCGGGCCGTCGCCGCGACGTACGGCATCGAGCGCGGATCCGTCCTCGCGATCGCCGCGGGCGCCGACGCCATCTGCGTCGGCGGCGGGCTGGCCGACGAGGGCACCGTACTGCGCCTGCGCGACGCGCTGGTCACGGCGGTACGGGCCGGTGAACTGCCCGAGGAGCGGCTGGCGGACGCGGCGGCGCGCGTGCGCGCCCTGGCGTCCTGGACCCAGGCGCACCGGGCCAGGGGGGCCATGACGGTGCCGGGCGTGGCATCACAGGAGGGGACCGCGCCCGGCACCGACATCGGACTCGTCGCCGCCCGCAGGGCCCTCACGGTGACCCGCGGCACGCACCCGCACGAGCCGGTGACCGAGGCCCCCTACGTCGCCTCCTTCACGCCCGTCGCCAACTTCGCCGTCGGCGACGAGACTCCCTGGGGCATCGCCGCCGAGCTGGAGCGGCTGCTGCCCGGCACGGAGACCGGCTCGTACGCCGGGGCATCGGTGAGCGAGGTCCTCGCCGCCGCGGGGGAGCGGCGGATCGTCGCGGTCGTACGGGACGCCCACCGGCACCCGTGGATGGGCGAGGCCCTCGACGGCCTGCTCGCCGCCCGCCCCGACACCGTCGTGGTCGAGATGGGCCTCAACGAGTCGGAGCCCCGCGGCGCCCTGCACATCGCGACGCACGGGGCGGCCCGGGTCTGCGGCCGCGCCGCCGCCGAGGCCGTGGTGGGCACGGCCGGCTGACGACGGGGGCACGGCGGCGGCGCGGCCGACGCCTCCCCGCGGAGCCCGTACCGCCGCTCCCGTACGCGAAGGGGCCCGGCACCTGGATCAGGTGCCGGGCCCCTTCGCCGTCCGCGGGGCGACCGGGAGGATCAGATGCCCTGCCAGGCCGGCTTGTTCGCGTACGTGTGGCGGAAGTAGTCGGCCAGCTTCAGCTTGGACGCGGCGGCCTCGTCGACGACGACCGTGGCGTGCGGGTGCAGCTGGAGCGCGGAGGCCGGCACGAGCGCCGCGACCGGGCCCTCGACGGTCTGGGCGACGGCCTCGGCCTTGCCCTCGCCGGTCGCGAGGAGCACCAGGTGGCGGGCCTCCAGGATGGTGCCGATGCCCTGGGTGATGACGTGGTGCGGCACCTGCTCGATGTCGTCGTCGAAGAAGCGCGCGTTGTCCACGCGGGTCTGCTCGGTGAGCGTCTTGATGCGGGTGCGGGAGGCGAGCGAGGAGCACGGCTCGTTGAAGCCGATGTGCCCGTCGGTGCCGATGCCGAGGATCTGGAGGTCCACGCCTCCGGCGTCGCGCAGCGCCGCGTCGTACGCCTCGCAGGCCGCCTGGACGTCCTCGGCGGAGCCGTCGGGCCCCATGAAGGCTTCCTCGGAGAGCCCGAGGGGCTCCACGACCTGGCGCAGGACGGTGGAGCGGTACGACTCCGGGTGCCCGGCGGGCAGACCCACGTACTCGTCCAGCTGGGCGATGCGGGCCCGGGACGGGTCCACCTCACCGGCGGCGACCTTGGCGACCAGTGCGTCGTAGACGGGGATCGGAGTGGAGCCCGTGGCCACGCCGAGCAGCGCGTCGGGCTTGCGGCGCAGGAGGTCGGCGATGCCGTCCGCGATGAGCTCGCCGCCGGCCCTGGCGTCCTTGACGATGACAACTTCCACGCTGTGCCTGCCGATCTGGTGAGGGGCTGCTGAGTCCGTGGTATAGACCAATCTAAGGGCAAATCTAGCAGAGGAGAGACCCTCGTCCCATGTCGTTCCGCGGTGCGGGACGGCGTCCCGTCCATCGTCGGCCGCCCCTGCCCCACCAGCCACTCGGACCCCTGCGGCCCCTCGGCGGTCGTCTTCCCCGGCATGTCCCCGCCCTGTCCGGCAGGCGTGCGGCGGGGGAGGAAAAGCCCCCGGAAACACCCGCGGGCCGCGGCGCCCGACGGGACCCTCAACCCGTCCGGCACCGCAGCCCGGAGTTGCTCGGCCGGGGGTGTGCGGTCCCACGGCCGTGTGGGAGGTCTCGGCGCAGTCAGGGCAGAGAGCGCCGGGTACCTCGTCCGTCCTCCTGTGCGGGGAGGACGGAGGTTCTGGTGCGTTTCATTGTGGACTAGACCATTCTTGTCTGTCCATCCACAGGAAACGCGCTGTTCCCGGTCCATCCTCCAACACGCAGCCCCGGAGATCCAGGTTCACCGCCCTCGAATTCCGCGGGTACGCTCGCACCGTGCCCTCCATGAACGACCTCGTGCGCCAGCACACCGCCCTGAGCGACTCCGACCTCGAGTGGCTCCACCTGCTGGTTTCGGAGTGGCAGCTGCTCTCCGACCTCTCCTTCGCCGACCTCGTCCTCTGGGTCCCCACCCTCGACGGCACGCGGTACGTCTCCGTCGCCCAGATGCGCCCCAACACCGGGCCGACCTCCTACCAGGACGACATGGTCGGCCATCTGGTCCCGCGCGGCCGCCGGCCGCTCCTCGACGCCGCCCTCGACGAGGGCCGGATCGTCCGGGAGGGCGACCCGGAGTGGCGCGAGGAGGTCCCGGTGCGCGTCGAGTCCATTCCCGTGCGCCGCGAGGGCCGCGTCCTGGGCGTGATCGCCCGGAACACCAACCTGCTCACCGTGCGCACGCCCTCCCGGCTCGAACTGACCTACCTCCAGTCGGCCTCCGACCTCGCCCAGATGATCGCGGCGGGGACGTTCCCCTTCCCGGGCGAGCAGGTCGACATGGACTCCTCGCCGCGCGCCGGCGACGGCCTGGTCCGCCTGGACGCGGAGGGCGTCGTCCAGTACGCCTCGCCCAACGCCCTCTCCGCGTACCACCGCCTCGGCCTCGCCGCCGACCTCGTCGGCCAGCACCTCGGCCAGATCACCGCCGAACTCGCGCCCTCCCGCGGCCCGGTGGACGAGGCCCTGGTCAAGCTGGCCTCCGGCTACGCGCCCCGCGAGTTCGAGGTCGAGGGCAACGGCGGCGTGATCCAGCTGCGCGCCATCCCGCTCAAGCCCAAGGGCACCCGGATCGGCTCCCTGGTCCTGCTCCGCGACGTCACCGAACTGCGTCGGCGCGAGCGCGAGTTGATCACCAAGGACGCCACCATCCGGGAAATCCACCACCGGGTGAAGAACAACCTCCAGACGGTGGCGGCCCTGTTGCGCCTCCAGGCGCGGCGGATGGACTCGGACCGGGGCCGCGAGGCGCTCAACGAGGCGGTGCGACGCGTCGGTTCGATCGCGATCGTGCACGAGACACTCTCGCAGAACCTCGACGAGCGCGTGGAGTTCGACGAGATCGCCGACCGGGTCATCGCGATGGTCGCGGAGATCTCCCCGGGCAAGGTCACCTGCCGCCGCAACGGCCGCTTCGGCATCCTCGACGCCGAGGTCGCCACCCCGCTCTCCATGGTCCTGACCGAGGTGCTGCAGAACGCGCTTGAGCACGCCTTCGCCCCGGCCGAGCACGGCACCGTCGAGGTCACCGCCGTCCGCGGCGAGCCCCGCGCCGACGCCCGGCTCCTCATCACGGTCCAGGACGACGGCTGCGGCCTGCCCGAGGGCTTCGACCCGAAGCGGGCCGGAAACCTCGGCCTCCAGATCGTACGGACGCTGGTGGAGGGGGAGTTGGGCGGCACCTTCGACATGGTGCCGGGCGCCGAGCGCGGGACGAAGGCCGTCCTCGACATTCCCGTACAGCCGCAGAAGTAGCGACGCTCGAGGGGGGCGGGACCCGCCCGGCCCCCCTCGCAGCAGCGAGCCCCGGACCGAAGTGGATCGGTCCGGGGCTCGAATGCTGTGGGTTACTGCTGCGCGCTGCGGCTCGGGGGGCGGTGAGTGCGTACACGGTGTACGCGCCGCGTGCCTCAGGCTGTGCAGGTGGCTCAGGCGCTGGCGTTGCGCGCCCGGTTGCGAGCGGCGCGGCGCTTCATGGCGCGGCGCTCGTCCTCGCTGAGGCCACCCCAGACGCCGGAGTCCTGGCCGGACTCGAGCGCCCACTGCAGGCACTGCTCCATGACGGGGCAGCGGCGGCAGACGGCCTTGGCTTCCTCGATCTGCAGCAGCGCAGGACCGGTGTTGCCGATGGGGAAGAACAGCTCGGGGTCTTCCTCACGACAAACGGCGTTGTGACGCCAGTCCATGGCTGCTACCTCTCTTGGTATTTCGTGCGGGTTGCTTGTGAATGTGAACGCTTTCACGAATCCCCCCGCAAGTGAAGGGCCGACTGCCAGATGAACTGGTGTGGTCCTTGGATTGAGGAGGGGTTCTGGCTCTCAGTGGAGGCCGGTGTTGCGGGCCGTCCCGATCGCCAAGAAGAGACTCGCAAACCTCGGCAGCGGATACAACCCCTTCCGGAAAGTTTTTTTTGATTCCTCGGTGTCGGCTAGGTCACAGCCGTACTTCTAAGGGGTGGATGCCAGCCTAAACGTTCGAGTGAAAGGACTTTGGGCCCTTCCACTCACACAATCACACGCAGTGCACGGCGTACGCCTGTGAACGTCACGCTCGTACGCAGTCCGAGGTGGTCTCCGTCCATCTGCAGCGGGAGGGGAACCTTCGAATGCAAGGTGAAGTCGGTGAGGTCGTGCAGGGACACCGCGTGCTTCCCCCGCGGACCCCGTTCCGGGGTCGAGGTGAGCAGCTGCGTGCCGTACAGGGCCACCGCCGACGTCGAGAGACGGCGCAGCCCGAGCACGTCGAGGGCGGTGTCGAAGGAGGCCTCCGGGGACGCGTACACCGGGCGATTGCCCAGGTAGGTCCAGGGGGAGGTGTTGCAGATTATGGAGAGGACCAGGTCCTCGACCGGCTCGGCGCCGGGGCGCTTCAGGGTGATCGTGCCGTGTCTGCGGTGCGGGTCCCCGAGGAATTGGCGCACCACCTGGCGCAGATAGAGCGCGTGGGTGGATCTCTTGCCGCGCTCCCGCTGCTGTTCGACCCGTCCGATCACGCTCGCGTCGAATCCCAGGCCCGCGCAGAACGTGAACCAGCGCTCCGGGACGGCCTCGTCCTCGGTGCCCGGCGTCCCCGACGCGAGCCCGAGGCTCACTGTCCGTGTCCGTCGTTCACGCAGCGCGTCGAGGAGTGCGCCGGTGGCCTCGACGGCGTCGTTGGGCAGCCCGAGGGCCCGCGCGAAGACGTTCGTCGAGCCGCCGGGGACCACCGCGAGGCCCGGCAGCCGCTCCGGATCGGGGCCCTCGTGCAGCAGCCCGTTGACCACCTCGTTGACCGTGCCGTCCCCGCCGAGGGCGACGACCAGGTCGATGTTGCCCGCCTCGGCGGCCCGCCGCCCCAGGTCGCGGGCGTGCCCCCGGTACTCGGTGGTGACGGCCTCCAGCTTCATCTCGCTCGCGAGGGCGTGGATGAGCACGTCACGGGTGCGGGCACTCGTGGTGGTGGCTGCCGGGTTGACCACGAGAAGTGCGCGCATGAGCGCCAGCGTACCTACCCGGCGGTACCGATCCCAGTCCAGCCCTGCCCGATACCGGCCCGCCACCGGGCCGCCGGGGCCGGGGGCGCCCCGGTTACCCTGCCTCTATGAGCGGTACGGAGCAGACGAGTACGGAACACGGCGGCGGTACGGAGCGGGGGCCCCGCCCCACGCGCCTCGCCGCGGCGGCCGCCGTGGCCGGCACCGAGGCCCTCGGCCTCCTCGCCGGAGGCGCGTACATGCTGGTGAGCAGCCTCACGGACGGCGGCGGCGACCTCACCAGCGGCCTGACCGGCGCGGTGACCCTGCTCGCGCTCGGCCTGATCCCGCTGGCCGCCGCCCGCGGGCTGTGGCGCCGCCGCTCCTGGAGCCGCGGGCCGGCCGTGATCACGCAGATCCTGGCGCTGCCGGTCGCCTGGCAGATGCTCCAGGCGAACAGCGCGATGATCCCGGCGGGCGTCGCCCTCGGTGTCCTCGCCCTCACCGGGCTCGTCCTCCTCGTGAGCCCGGCCACGACCGAGGCGCTCGGCATCCGGCGCCCCGGCCAGGAGGCCTGACCAGGCCGGACGGACCGGACGGACCGGACGGGGCCCGACGGCCGGGGGTTACTCCTCCACCAGGAGCTTCTCCCGCAGCTGCGCGAGCGTCCGGGCGAGCAGCCGGGAGACGTGCATCTGGGAGATGCCGACCTCCTGGGCGATCTGCGACTGGGTCATGTTCCCGAAGAACCGCAGCAGCAGGATGCGCTTCTCGCGCGGCGGCAGGTCCTCCAGGAGCGGCTTGAGGGACTCGCGGTACTCGACCCCCTCCAGCGCCTCGTCCTCCGCGCCCAGCGTGTCCGCGACGGCGGGCGACTCGTCGTCCGTGTCCGGCACGTCCAGGGAGAGCGTCGAGTAGGCGTTGGCTGACTCCAGTCCCTCCAGGACCTCCTCCTCCGAGATCCCGAGCCGCTCGGCCAGCTCGTGGACCGTCGGCGAGCGGCCGTGCTGCTGGGACAGCTCCGCGGTGGCCGTGGTCAGCGAGAGCCGCAGCTCCTGGAGGCGGCGCGGCACCCGGACCGCCCAGCCCTTGTCACGGAAGTGGCGCTTGATCTCGCCGACCACCGTCGGGGTCGCGTACGTCGAGAACTCGACGCCCCGCTCCGGGTCGAAGCGGTCGACCGACTTGATCAGACCGATCGTCGCGACCTGGGTCAGGTCGTCGAGCGGCTCGCCGCGGTTGCGGAAGCGCCGGGCCAGGTGCTCCACGAGCGGCAGGTGCATCCGCACCAGGCGGTTGCGCAGCTCCGCCTTCTCCGGCGAGCCCTCCGGCAGCGCGCGCAGCTCGACGAAGAGCGCGCGGGCACCGCTCCTGTCCTGCGGACCGGCCACGTGCGGCCCGGGGACGGGGCCGCCGTCAGCCCCCTCGCCGGAGCCGGAGTCGGAGTCGGAGTCGGACCGGGGGCCGGAGTCGGAGTGAGAGCCGGAGTCGCGGGAGCCGCCGACGGCGTCCACGACGACCTGGGCCTCGGCGACCGACGTGCCGTCCGGGGCCTCGGGGGCCTGGGTGAGGCCGGGGGTCCCGGCACCCTCGTGGTGCTGCTCGTGCTCGCTCATCTGGTCCGCCTGCTGCTCCGTGGCCACCTCGTGCGGCCGCGCCTGCTGCTCAGGGATGCCGGCCGTCGCGTCCCCGCTCCTCACGCCGGGCCTGGCCCCGCGCCGCGCTGTTTGTACAGGCTGATCGAGACCGTACGGTCGTCCGCCACGGACGACTCCACCTTCCCGGCCAGCGCCGACAGCACCGTCCAGGCGAAGGTGTCCCGTTCGGGCGCCCGGCCGTCGGTCGTCGGGGCGGAGACGGTCACGTCGAGCGAGTCGTCCACCAGCCGGAACACGCAGCTGAGGACGGAGCCCGGCACGGCCTGCTGGAGCAGGATGGCGCAGGCCTCGTCGACCGCGATCCGCAAGTCCTCGATCTCGTCGAGGGTGAAGTCCAAGCGCGCCGCGAGGCCGGCCGTGGCCGTACGCAGCACGGACAGATAGGCACCCGCAGCGGGCAGCCGGACTTCCACGAAGTCCTGGGTCCCGGGCTCGCCTGCGATCTGGGACACCCTCACCTCCAAGGTGGCACAAGCTCAATCGGGGCCCGGGGGACAGGGCCCCCGAACCGGGCGGTACGCAGGGGGTTGCGCGCCGCCGTGACGCTATCGCGATCCATCCTGCCGTGTCGCCGCGATGCCCCCGGCCCCCGGACCGGCCCGTCACCCATGGTAGGCCCATGGGTACGGACAGTGGCCAGGGGTGTGCGGGGACCAAAACCGAGCGACCGGCGGAGGGGTGACGTACCCAACCGTCACGCGCTCGAACCGTCACGCGCTCGAACCGTCACGTGCTCGAACCGTCACGGGCGGGAACCGTCCCCCAGCCGTCAACGCCCGGCCGCGCGCCCCGGGTCAGACGATCGAGCCGTCGACGAAGCACCACCGCCAGGCCTCGCCCGGCTCGAAGGTCCGCATCACCGGGTGCCCGGTCGCGTCGAAGTGCCCGGTCGCGTGCCGCCCCGCCGACGAGTCGCAGCAGCCCACGTGCCCGCAGCTCAGACAGAGCCGCAGCTGGACGGGGTGCGTCCCGTCGGCCAGGCACTCCGGGCAGGTGGCGTTCAGCGGCGCCGGTTCGGGGCGCGGCATTTCGGCAACGTGCGGGCACTCGCTCATGATGGCCAGGTTACGTGGCGGCGGAGGACGGGGACGGGCATGGACGCACTGCAACTGGTGGCACTGGTGGCGGCGAGCGCCGCCGTCGCGGGCCTCGCCCGGAGGACCCCGGTGCCCGCCCCGCTCCTGCTCGTCGCCGTGGGCCTCGTCGCCTCCTCCGTACCCGGCGTGCCCGACTACACGCTCGACCCGCACATCGTGCTGCCGCTGGTCCTGCCGCCGCTCCTCTACACGGCGGCCGTCGAGTCCTCGTACCTCGACCTGCGGGCCAACATCCGGCCGGTCGCCCTGCTCTCCGTCGGGTACGTCCTCTTCGCCACGGTCGCCGTCGGCTGGCTCGCGTACGTCCTCGTCCCCGACCTGCCGCTCACCGCCGCCCTCGTGCTCGGCGCGGTGATCGCCCCGCCGGACGCGGTCGCGGCCACCGCCATCGCCCGCAAGCTCGGCCTCCCCCACCGGATCACCACGATCCTCCAGGGCGAGTCCCTGGTGAACGACGCCACCGCCATCACCGCCTTCAAGGTGGCCCTCGCGGCCGCCGTCGGCGCGGGGGTCAGCTGGGCGGGCGGCATCGGCGAGTTCGCGCTCGCGGCGGTCGGCGGGATCGGCGTCGGCCTGGTCCTCATGCTCCCCATCCACTGGCTCCGCACCCACCTGCGCGACTCGCTCCTCCAGAACACCCTGTCGCTCCTGATCCCCTTCATCGCCTACGCGGCCGCCGAGGAGGTGCACGCCTCCGGTGTCCTCGCCGTCGTCGTGGTCGGACTCTTCCTCGGCCACCGGGCCTGGCAGGTCGACTTCGCGACCCGGCTCCAGGAGGAGGCCGTGTGGAAGATGGTCGCCTTCGTCCTGGAGTCCGCCGTCTTCGCGCTGATCGGCCTCCAACTGCCGTACGTCGTGCAGGGCCTCGGCCAGTACGGCGTCGGCGAGGCCGTCTGGTACGCGTGCGGGGTCTTCGTCGCCGTGGTCGTCGTCCGGTTCGTCTGGGTCTACCCGGCGACCTTCCTGCCCCGCCGGCTCTCCGCGGGCGTCCGCGAGCGCGAGCCCGGCGTGGACTGGCGGGCCCCGCTCGTCGTGGGCTGGGCCGGCATGCGCGGGGTCGTCTCCCTCGCCATCGCCTTCTCCATCCCCGTCGTCACGGACGGCGTGGAGTTCCCGGCCCGCAACCTCGTCCTCTTCCTCACCTTCACCACCGTGATCGGCACCCTCGTCGTCCAGGGCCTCACGCTGCCCCCGCTGATCCGGCGGCTGGGGCTCCCGGGCCGCGACCGGTACGCCGAGACCCTCGCCGAGGCCCAGGCGCAGAGCGAGGCCTCCCGGGCCGCCGAGGAACGCCTCGACGCCCTCCTCGCCGACGAGCGCACCACCCTGCCCCAGCCCCTCGCCGACCGGCTGCGCACGGTGCTCGAACGCCGCCGCAACGCCGTCTGGGAGCGGCTCGGGTCGGTGAACGAGATCACCGGCGAGACCGCCGACGACACCTACCGGCGCCTCGCGCGCGAGATGATCGCAGCGGAGCGCGAGGTCTTCGTACGGCTGCGCGACGAGCGCCGCATCGACGACGAGATGATGCGGACCCTGCTCCGGCGGCTCGACCTGGAGGAGGCCGCGGCCTACCGCGAGTCGGAGGACTGAGCGCGGGGGAGGGGAGTCGGGGCGTCCGGGGCGGGTGCGTCCGGAGCCGGGGCGTCCGGAGCCGGGGCGTCCGGGGCGCCGGTGATCACGGCCGCGATCCGGGTACCCGCCGGGTACGCGCCCTCCTGCGCCAGGTTCACCACTCCGTAGAGCAATTTGGCGACATACAGACGCTCGATGGCGAGTCCGTGCCGCTCCTCGAAGTCCTGTGCGAACGCCTCCAGTTCCGGGGTCGTCCGGGCGTACCCGCCGCAGTGGAACCGCTCGTCCAGGGACCAGTCGCCGCGCGGGCCGCCGAACGCCGCCTCCTGGAGCGCGCGGACCTCGCCGCCGAGGAAGCCGCCCCTGAGCACCGGGATCCCGAGGGCCCGGGCGTCCGTCGGGAGACCGGCCGCGAGGCCCGCCAGGGTGCCGCCGGTGCCGCAGGCGACGGCCACCACGTCCGCCGCCCCCGCGAGTTCCCGCCCGAGCTCCACGCACCCCCGGACGGCGAGGGCGTTGCTGCCGCCCTCGGGGACGACGTACGTCCCCTCGGGGGCCCGCTCCAGGAGTGCGGCCAGCGTGACCGGGTCGTTCTTCGCCCGGTACGTGGCCCGGTCCACGAACTCCAGCCGCATCCCGTCCGCCGCGCACTGCGCCAGGGAGTCGTTGAGCGGGCGCCCGGCCAGTTCGTCGCCGCGCACCACGCCGATCGTGGGGAAGCCGAGCAGCCGGCCCGCGGCGGCGGTGGCCCGCAGGTGGTTGGAGTACGCCCCGCCGAAGGTGAGCACCGGACGCCCCGCCGCCGCCCGGAGGTTGAGGGAGAGCTTGCGCCACTTGTTGCCCGGCAGGTCCGGGTGGATGAGGTCCTCGCGCTTCAGGAACAGCGTGAGCCCGAGCCGGGCGAAGCGCTCGTCCTCCACCGGCTCCAGGGGCGAGGGGAGCCGGGGCCGCAGGCGGGAGAGGTCGAACGCGTTCACCCGGACATTGTGCTGGTCACGCCGGCTTTCAGCGCAGCCGGTCGGCGATCCGGTCGCGCATGGACGCCATGGTGAAGCCCCGCGGGTCCACCTTCCCCGGCTGCCACTCCAGGTGC
Organism: Streptomyces sp. NPDC003327; assembly: GCF_053589515.1. Taxonomy (NCBI): domain Bacteria; kingdom Bacillati; phylum Actinomycetota; class Actinomycetes; order Kitasatosporales; family Streptomycetaceae; genus Streptomyces; species Streptomyces sp. NPDC003327. Next base: position 37,171 of record NZ_JBSFSA010000006.1, read on the forward strand.
CCGATGACCGAGCGGTGGGTCCAGCCGTGCGCCCGGCACACGGCCGCCGCGGCCTTGGCGATGGCGTCCAGCTGGACCTTGGGCCACGGGTCCTCGCCGTCGCCGAGGTTCTCGCACTCGAAGCCGTAGAAGTGCCGGTTGCCGTCGGTCGTGGACTCGTTGTCCGGTGGCAGGCGGTGCTCGGCGACGACCGCCCGGAGGACCTCGTCGTCCCCGAGCCCGGCGTGGTTGGCGCGGCCGTAGCCGACGAGGTGGACCGTGCCGTCCTTGGCGATCACGCCGTGGCAGAGGGGCCCGGGCAGCCCCGCGTAGCCGTCCCGGCAGATCTGGACCGTGCGGGCGGTGCCCCGGGTCACGGTGTGGTGGATCATCACGCCGTGCACGGGGCCCCAGGGGCCCTTGTGGTTGCGGTTGTGGGTGGACCAGTCGCCGACCTGGACGACCGAGAGGCCCTCGTCGCGCAGCGCGTCGAGGAACCTGCTCGCCGACATGGGTGTGGCCATGACCGACTCCCTTCGGAGGGGGTGAACCCCCGGAGTGCCGACGGCATCCGGAGTACCTGCTTCCGAGGTACCGGAAGCAGCCGCTCCGCCGCTACGCGTTCGATCCGAGTGCGAGCCGATCCGGACAGCGCCGCGCATGCGCCCCCTGCGGCTCGGCTGTTCGGGGGGAAAGCGGGTGACATGCCCCGAAGATCGTCGAACAGTCCCACCCGATTGTGTAATGGCGCGAGCACTCTCCGTGCTGAAAGGCTTCGTGCACCACGCAGTCCACACGAGGTCCGTACGAGAGGGAGTTCCATGTCCGTTGGCTCGGTTGGCGACGAGGTACTCGCGGAGCGCCGGGCTCCGCGACAGAGTCTCGGCACCGCCGCCGCGCGGAACCTCGCCACGACCACCAAGTCGGCCCCGCAGATGCAGGAGATCACCTCCCGGTGGCTGCTGCGGATGCTGCCGTGGGTCGAGGTGCGGGGCGGCACCTACCGGGTGAACCGCAGGCTCAGCCACTCCGTGGGCGACGGTCGCGTCACCTTCGTCCAGACCGGACAGCGGGTCGCCGTCGTCCCGGCGGAGCTGCGTGAACTCCCCGCCCTGCGCGGGTACGAGGACGAGGGCGCCCTCACGGAACTCGCGGCCCGCTGCACCCAGCGGGAGTACGCCGTCGGTGAGCTCATCACCGCCGCCGGCGAGCCCGCGGACCGCGTCCACCTGCTGGCGCACGGCCGCGTCGAGCAGATCGGCGAGGGGCCGTACGGCGACGAGGCCGTCCTCGGCGTCCTCGCCGACGGCGCCTACTTCGGCGACGCCGCCCTGGTCGGCGCCGATGCCACCTGGGAGTGGAGTGCGCGGGCCGCCACGGCCTGCACGGTCCTGGAACTCACCCGCGCCGACGTGCGCGGCCTCGCCGACCGCGCGGACTCCCTCGCGACCCACCTGGCCGCCGTCGCCGCCCGGCCCGAGCGGCGCACCAACCGCCACGGCGAGGCGGCGATCGACCTCTCCGCGGGGCACGAGGGCGAGGCCGTCGTCCCCCACACGTACGTCGACTACGACGCCTCACCCCGCGAGTACGAGCTGAGCGTCGCCCAGACCGTGCTGAAGGTCCACAGCCGGGTCGCCGACCTCTACAACCAGCCCATGAACCAGACCGAGCAGCAGGTGCGGCTGACGGTCGAGGCGCTCCGCGAGCGCCAGGAGCACGAGCTCGTCAACAACAAGGAGTTCGGCCTCCTCGCCAACTGCGACTACGGCCAGCGGATCCAGCCCCACGACGGCGTCCCCGCCCCGGACGACCTGGACGAGCTGCTCTCCCGCCGCCGGGGGTCCAAGATGCTCCTCGCCCACCCGCGCGCCATCGCCGCCTTCGGGCGCGAGCTGAACAGGCGCGGCCTGGTGCCGGAGACGATCGAGCTCCACGGCACCCGCATCCAGACCTGGCGCGGGGTCCCGATCTTCCCGTGCGACAAGATCCCGGTCTCCGACGCCCGCACCACCTCGATCATCTGCATGCGCACGGGCGAGTCCGACCAGGGCGTGATCGGCCTGCACCAGACCGGCCTGCCGGACGAGATCGAGCCGGGCCTCTCCGTCCGCTTCATGGGCATCGACGAGCAGGCGATCATCTCCTACCTCGTCACGGCCTACTACTCGGCCGCGGTCCTCGTCCCGGACGCCCTCGGCGTCCTGGAGAACGTCGAGGTCAGCCGCTGGAGCTGACCCGAAGCGCCGGGGGTGGGGCCCGAACCCCCCGCTGCCCCCGGCACCCCGGACCGGCCGCCCGGACCGGCCGCCCGGGCCCCGGTCCGCCCGGACCCCGGTCCACCCGACCCCGATCCACCCGGCCCGGCCCGCGCCCGCCCCACACGGCCGCGGGCCGGGCCGGGCCCCACACCCGAAGGACGACACCGTGACCACGACCAGCGCGGACCCCGCCACCGGCAGCCGGGGCGCCGTGACCCTCCTCGACCGCACGCGGACCGCCGTCACCCCCCAACTGCGCGCCACGGTGGAGTCCTTGCCCGCCTCCATACGGCGGGTCGCCATGTACCACTTCGGCTGGGAGGACGCCGACGGCTCCCCGTCCGTCGGGCCGCCCGGCAAGGCCATCCGGCCGGCCCTCGTGCTCGCCGCCACGCGGGCGCTCGGCGCCGACCCGGAGCAGGCCGTCAAGGCGGCCGCCGCCGTCGAACTCGCCCACAACTTCACCCTCCTCCACGACGACATCGTCGACGAGGACCCGACCCGCCGGCACCGGCCCACCGCCTGGACCGTCTTCGGTATCCCGGACGCCCTGATGGCCGGGGACGCGATGAGCGCCCTCGCGCTGCGCATCCTCGCCGAGGACCCGCACCCCGCCTCGGCGGCGGCCGCGGCGCGGCTGGCCGCCTGCGTCATCGAGCTCTGCGCGGGCCAGCAGGCCGACTGCGCCTTCGAACAGCGCGCCCCCGGCGAGGTCTCCCTCGACGAGTGCGTGGCGATGGCCACGGCCAAGACCGGGGCCCTGCTCGGTTGCTCCTGCGCCATCGGCGCGCTCTACGCGGGCGCGGGGGACGAGGAGGTCGCGGCGCTCGACGCGTTCGGCCGGGAGGCGGGGCTCGCCTTCCAGCTCATCGACGACCTGATCGGCATCTGGGGCGACCCGGAGCGGACCGGCAAGCCCGCCGGGGCCGACCTGGCCGCCCGCAAGAAGTCCCTGCCCGTGGTGGCCGCCCTCGCCTCCGGGACCGCGGCCGGGGAGGAGCTGGCCGAGCTCTACTCCCGTACGACGCTGGACGCGCGGGCCGTACGGGCGGCGGCCGACGCGGTCGAGCGGGCCGGGGGCCGGGACTGGGCGCAGGCCCGGGCGGCCGAGCACATGGGCCGGGCCGTCGAGCACCTGGCGCGGGCCGTTCCCGACCTGTCGGCGGCGGAGGACCTGCTCGCGCTCGCCGAGTTCGTGACGCGACGCACCCGCTGAGCGCTGAGCGGCCGCCGTCGACGGCACAGGCGTCACCGGCGTCGCGTCCTCGCGGCGCCGGCCGCACGGTCGCGCGCCTCAGGATTCCGGGACGATCCGCCGGACGACGGTCTCGATGAGCGCGTCCAGGTCCCGTTCGTCGTGCAGCCCGGGCACGGTGAAGTGGTCGAGCAGCAACCCGTTGAGGGCGAAGTAGAGCAGGCGGACCGTGTCGGCGTCGCCCGGCATGTGCGCCTCCAGGTGCAGCCGGATGTTCAGGTCCAGATCGGCCTTGAGCACCTCGGTGAAACGGCTCCGCAGCTCGGGCCGCCGCGTGGCCTCCAGGCGCAGCTCGAAGAGGCCGAGGTAGCAGGCGCGCTGGGCGGCCATGCGGCGCGCGAGCCAGCGCATCAGCTCGACGACCAGCTCGCGGCTGGGCTCCGGCAGCAGGGCGGCGTCGACGGCGCCGGGCTCCGGCGTCAGCCGTACGAAGATCCGGTCGGCGACCTGGGAGAGCAGCCGGTCCCGGTCGCTGAAGTAGTTGGACGAGGTGCCCGTGGGGACCCCCGCCCGGGCGTCGACCGCCCGGAAGGTCAGCCCGCGGGCACCTTCGTCCGCCAGCACCTCGATCGCGGCGTCGAGCAGCGCCGTGCGGCGTTCCGGGTTCCTCGCCACGTGGGCTCCTTCCGTGCTGTACGCGTTCTCCGAAAACTCTTCGAACATAGGCCTTGCGCAACCACTACAACTGAAGCACTATAACTGTCGTGGTTGCGATCGCGGCCACGCCCCGAGACGAAGAGGACCGGTTTGCGCAAGCTCACGTACTACATCGCCTGCTCCATCGACGGCTTCATCGGCGACCCCGACGGCGACGCCACCTCCATGTACAAGTACCTCGACGCCCCGTACATGGAGTACATGAAGGACGAGTACCCCGAGACCGTCCCCACGCAGGGGCGCGAGACCTTCGGGATCGACGGTGCGAACAAGCACTTCGACACCGTGGTGCAGGGGATGAGGTCGTACCAGCTCGCCCTCGACATCGGCGTCACCAGCCCGTACAACCACCTGCGGGAGTTCGTCGCCACCCGTTCGCTGGCCGAGTCGCCCCACCCCAACGTCGAACTGATCGCCGACGACCTCGTCGGCCGGATCCGCGCGCTCAAGGCCGAGGACAGCCCCCTCGGCATCTACCTCTGCGGCGGCTCCCTCGTCGCCGGGGAGCTCATCGAGGAGATCGACGAGCTGGTCATCAAGACCTACCCGCAGGTGTACGGCTCCGGCATGCCGATGTTCGGCGCCGGCTTCGAGCCCCGGGACTTCGAGCTCGGTGCCGTCCGCACCTTCGACAACGGCGTCCTCGTCCGCACGTACACCAGGAAGCGGTGACGAGGGGCGCCCGTGCGCCGGGCGGCCTACCCTGGAGGCATGGGTGACGAGGTGCCCCGCACGCTGCGCGACCCCCGGGCCGAGCCCCACTGCCCGGACTGCGGGCAGCGGCGCGAACTGACCGCCACCCGGCACAAGGTCCTCGGGGCCTGGGTGCCGGAGTGGAAGGTCCAGCCCTGCCACAACCCGGAGTGCGGGCTCTACGAGGGCGGCCACGGCGCGGAAGCCGCCACCTCGCACGCGGAAGCCGCCACCCCGCGCCCGGAGGCGTCTGCCGCGGAGGCCGCCGGCCCGCACACGGAAGCCGCTACCACGCATGTGACCGGCAAGAACGGCGAGAACGGGAGAAGTCCGGCCACAGGGTGACCGGACGCGCGCCGGAGCCGGTCATACCGCTACAGTCCGCGCATGTCATCGGAGTCGACAGAAGTCTGGACCGGCTGGTACCGGGACCGCAGCGGCGCGGAAGCGATCGTCATCACGGCCGACGGGCGGCGCGTGACCACCCGGATCAGGGGGGTCGAGTACGCGGGCACCGGCTTCGCCGCGCTCACCGCGACCGCCCCCGACACAAGCGCCGGCGAGGGCGGCCGGGCCCTCACCGGATGCGTCCTCGAATGGGACCTGCCGCTCCCCGTCGTCCTCGACGGGGACGCCCAGCAGGCCACGCTCAGCTGCCTGCTGACGCTCGGCGAGCGCGCCGACCTCAGCCTCACCCTCCACTACGGGGGCGCCGCCTTCGAGGCCGTCGTCGCCGGGGGCGACTTCGACGAGGCGCTCGCACGGGTGCGGCGCCAGCTGCCGGACGGCGCCGACTTCGGCCGGAGGCTGCTCCAGACCGCCTGACCGTCGGCGCCGCCCGGCATGGTGCCGGGCGGCTCAGCCCTTGAACGCCGAGGCGAGCCCGTACTGCCACAACTGGTCGACACGGGCCCGCTCCCGGGCGTCCGGCTGCGCGTTCTGGCAGGACGTGCCGGGGCCGCCGCCCGACATCAGCTCGCTGCACGGACCGCTGTAGTGGTCCGGCAGGCCCAGCACGTGCCCGGTCTCGTGGGCCGTCACCCGGGTCGAGTTGTAGAGCTGGTTCTGCCGGTAGTCGAGGAAGATGTAGCCGTTGCCGTGCCCGTCCGTGCTCGCGTACGAACCGCGCGAGTCATTGCCCTCGTAGTACCGGAAGTCCGGGTTGCTGCCCTCCACCAGCCGGACGTTCACCACCGAGCTGTTCCATATCTGGGTGGAGCGCGCGATCTGGGTGCGGAAGCTCGGCGCGTTGGCGGCGCTGTAGACGACGGTGACGGCGGTGGCGCCGGGGGTGGCGGCCCGCTTCTTCGCCACCGACTTCACGACGGCCTCGAAGAACGCGCGGTTCGCCTGCGCCTCCTCGGCCGAACCGGCGTACGCCACGGTGGCTTCGGCGCGGGCCACGGCGCCGGTCCCGGCGGACGCGGGCGCCGCGCCGAGGGTGGCGGCGAGACCGAGGCCGAGGGTGGCGGCCAGGGCGGCGGTGAGGACCTTGGGGTGTCGCATGGGGGGCTCCTCCTGTAGGGGTCGGAGAGAGTGTCGGGGGAGCCGGGGCGCGTGGGGATGATGTCACCTGGCGATAGCCCCACCGCATCACCCCTCCGCGAGACCCTCCGCATCCTCCTCGCGCCCCTCCAACTCCCTTGGGAAACAAGGCGAACGGCCCCGTCCGGATGTCTGGTGTGCCACCCGGGCGCCCCCCTACCCTCGGGGCATGGAACTGGAGGTGAGACACCTGCGCGCGCTCTGCGCCATCGCGGACACGGGCAGCCTGCACAAGGCGGCACGCCAACTCGGCATGAGCCAGCCCTCGTTGACCACCCAGCTCCGCCGCATCGAGAACTCGATCGGCGCCCCCCTCTTCTCCCGCGGCCGCACCGGCTGCCTGCCGACGCCCCTCGGCCGCAGCGTGCTCAGCCGGGCCCGCCCCCTGGTCGCCGACATGGCCGCCCTCGTCACCGAGACCCGGGCCGCGGCCACCCGCGCCGGCGGGCCGTCCCTGCGGGTCGGCTCCACCGCCAGCAGGGCGCTCCCCGGCTGGCTGCGCCGCCTGCGCCGACGGCTCCCCGGCACGGACGTCGGGCTGCGCGTGGACGTCTCCGCCCACGCCCTGCTGCGCACGGTCGCCGACGGGCAGCTCGACGTGGCGTTCGTCCACGAGGTGGAGGGCTGCCCCTTACGGGTCCCGGACGGCCTCCAGGAGCGCGTCCTCGTCGCCCGCGAACCGCAGTTCATCTCCCTGGCCCGTCACCACCCGGCCGCGGCCCGCGCCGTCGTGGACCTCGCCGACCTCGCCCGCGACCACTGGATGGTCGACCCCACCGTGGACGGCGAATGGGACGGCCTGCGCCGGGTCCTCGACGCGGCGGGCATCGACCCGCCCGTCCTCCACGGCGACTACCTCACCGCCGCCTCGCTCGTCGCCCTCGGCGAGGCCGTCGCCCCCTGCCAGCCGACCTCCGGCCCGCGGGACGACATGGCCATCCGCCCCCTGCGCGGCGACCCCCTCGCCGTACGGCTCCTGCTGTACGCCCGCCAGGGAGCGCCCCTGGACCGCCTCTACGCGGACCTGGCCGACGCCTACCGCGAGGCGGCCCTGCGCGCGGCCCCGTACCGCGCCTGGCTCCGGAGCCGCGGCCTGGCGGTGCCGTGCATCATGACCCCATGACCACCCCCGAGCCCCCCACCCGCGCCGCCTCCACCGGCACCGATGCGGCCCGCGCCGCCTCCGCCCGCGTCCGTCACGCCCACCCCGAGGACCTGCCGCGCGTCGCCGAACTGGCCGCCGAGCACGCCGCGTACGAGAAGGCGGCGCCCCCGGCACCCGGACTCGCCGCCCGCCTGGAAGCCCTTCTCTTCGGCCCCGCGCCCACGCGCCTGCGCTGCCTGGTCGCCGAGCTCCCCGACGGCCGCCTGGTGGGCTACGCAACCTGCGCCCCCGAACTCTCCACCTGGGACGCCGCCGAGTACCTCCACATGGACTGCCTCTATCTGACCGACCCGGCCCGCGGCCACGGCCTCGGCCCCCTCCTCATGGCCGCGGTCCGCGAGGAGGCCCGGGCACTCGGCCTCACCGAGATCCAGTGGCAGACGCCCACCTGGAACGAGGGCGCCATCCGCTTCTACGACCGCCTGGGCGCCACCTCCAAGGAAAAGCGCCGCTTCAGCCTGCCGTCCCGCCCCGCTCCCCACTGACCGGCCCCGCCCGGCGATCCCGGAAACGGCAACGGCCCGCCCCGGGGTGACCGGGCGGGCCGTGCCGTCGTCCTCAGTCCTGCCGTGGGGCAGGGGGAGAGGGAAGCCTGGGTCAGGCCTTCTTCGTCTCCCAGAAGATGCGGTCGATCTCGGCGATGAGCTCCAGCGCCTTCTCGCCCGTCTTCGGGTCCGTCGACGCCTTGGCGGCCGACAGGGCCTTCAGGGTGTCGTTCACCAGCTGGTTGAGCTCGGGGTACTTCTCGAAGTGCGGGGCCTTGAAGTAGTCGCTCCAGAGCACCGAGACGTGGTGCTTGGCGAGCTCGGCGCGCTGCTCCTTGATGACCGTGGCGCGGGCCCGGAAGTGCGGGTCCTCGTTGGCCTGGTACTTCTCCTGGACAGCCTTGACCGACTCGGCCTCGATGCGGGCCTGGGCGGGGTCGTACACGCCGCAGGGGAGGTCGCAGTGGGCGCTGACCTTGACCTTGGGGGCAAACAGGCGGGAGAGCATTGAGCCGTCCTTCCTCGTGATCGTCTTCTCAAGTGGGAGATTACTCGGTGAGAAGGGTGTTTTCGCGAGCGCCCCCTGGGGCTTAGGCCAAAAGTCCAGGGTCACCATGGGACTCGTGTACGAGTGGACGAAGGGCCGGGAGGTGCCGGAGATGACGGACGCGCGGCGGGCGCGGGTGGCGGAGGGCGGGGCGCCGTTCGGGATCGCCGAGGTGACGGGGGTGTCGATGGTGCCCACGCTGCTGCACGGCGACCGGCTGCTGGTGCACTACGGGGCGCGGCTGCGGGCCGGTTGTGTGGCCGTGCTGCGGCATCCGTTGCAGCAGGACCTGCTCATCGTGAAGCGGCTGGTGGAGCGGCGGGACGGCGGCTGGTGGGTGCTGGGGGACAATCCGGACGCCGAGGGGGACAGCCGGGTCTTCGGGGCCGTACCGCCCGAGCTGGTGCTGGGGCGGGTGCGGGCGCGGTACCGGCCGGTGACGCCCGGGCGTCAGCGGTCGGCCGGGGTGGTGCTCTCCTGGCTGGTCTCGGCCGTCAGGCCCGTGTGGTCCGTCCGCTCGGCCTCCTGGCGCTTGCGGGCGCGGTAGGCGGCGACGTTGGCGCGGGTGGCGCAGCGGTCGGAGCAGTAGCGGCGCGAGCGGTTGGTGGAGGTGTCGAGGTAGGCGTTGCGGCAGGGCGGCGCCTGGCAGAGGCCCAGCCGGTCCGCGCCGTACTCCGTCAGGTGGAAGGCGAGGCCCATCGCCGAGATGGCGGCGTAGCCGGCGGTGGCGTTGGAGGCGTGGTCGGCGAGGTGCATGTGCCAGCGGGGGCGGCCCTCGTCGTCGAGGGTGTCGTGGCCGGAGATCTGGGGGCTGACGGGGAACTCAAGGAGGAGCGAGTTCAGCAGGTCGACGGCGGTGGTGTGGTCGCCCTCGTCGGCGGCGGCGAAGACCGCGCGCAGCCGCGCCCGGACCGAGCGGAAGCGGCTCAGGTCGGCATCGGTCACCCGGCGGGCCATCTGGGAGGCGGAGCCGAAGAGTTCCCTGATCACCTCGACGGAGGTGAGGGAGTCCTTCTTGCGGGCAGGCTCCTCGGTGTTGACCAGACGCACGGCGTAATCCGAGTAATGGGCCAGTTCCACTTGTAGTCCTTACGGCGGCGGGCTAGGGTCGGGCGCGAGGGGGGTAACGGCTGTTCTCCCCCCGAGGGTATTACGAAGAGGGGTAGGTGCACGGCGTTGTACGGAACCGACTGGGCGGCCTGGCAGGAGAGCTGGGACCGTCAGCAGGAGTGGTACATGCCGGACCGCGAGGAGCGGTTCCGCGTGATGCTCGACATGGTCGAGGCGCTCGTCGGACCGAAGCCCCGCGTCCTCGACCTCGCCTGCGGTACGGGAAGTATCACGGACCGGCTCCTCAAGCGGTTCCCGGAGGCCACGAGCACCGGCGTCGACCTCGACCCGGCGCTCCTCGCGATCGCCCGCGGCACCTTCGCGGACGACGAGCGCGTCAGCTTCGTGGCGGCCGACCTCAAGGACCCCGCCTGGCCGGCGCTGCTGCCCCACGACTCGTACGACGCCGTGCTCACGGCCACCGCCCTCCACTGGCTGCACAGCGAACCCCTCGCGGCCCTCTACGGGCAGCTCGGCGGGCTCGTCCGGGAGGGCGGCGTCTTCATGAACGCCGACCACATGATCGACGAGACCACCCCCAGGATCAACGCGGCCGAGCGGGCGCAGCGGCACCTCCGCATGGACCGCGGGAAGGCGGAGGGGGTCCTCGACTGGGCCGACTGGTGGGACCTCGCCGCCAAGGACCCGGTCCTCGCCGAGCCGACCGCCCGCCGCTTCGAGATCTACGGCGAGCACGCCGACGGCGACACGCCCTCGCCGCGCTGGCACGCGGAGACCCTGCGGGCGGCGGGCTTCGGGGAGGCCAGGGCCGTCTGGGCGTCGCCCTCCGACACGCTCCTGCTCGCCGTGAAGTAACCCGGCCCGCCGGTCGTCCGCACGACGCGCGAAGGGGCGGTACGGGCCCGTGCCCGTACCGCCCCTTCCATACGTCCTACAGCACCTTCGAGAGGAACGCCTTCGTCCGGTCGTGCTGCGGGTTGGTGAGGACCTCCCGCGGGTTGCCGGACTCGACGACCACGCCGCCGTCCATGAAGACCAGCGAGTCGCCGACCTCCCGGGCGAAGCCCATCTCGTGCGTCACGACGATCATCGTCATGCCCGACTCGGCCAGGTCGCGCATGACGTCGAGGACGTCGCCGACCAGCTCCGGGTCGAGGGCCGACGTCGGCTCGTCGAAGAGCATCAGCTTCGGCTCCATCGCCAGCGCGCGGGCGATGGCGACGCGCTGCTGCTGGCCGCCGGAGAGCTGCGAGGGGTAGTTCCCCATCTTGTCCCGCAGGCCGACCCGGTCGAGCAGGCGCTCGGCGCGCTCGCGGGCCACGGCCTTCGACTCGCCCTTCACCTGGATCGGCGCCTCCATGACGTTGCCGAGGGCCGTCATGTGGGGGAAGAGGTTGAAGCGCTGGAAGACCATGCCGATGTCCCGGCGCTGGACCGCGACCTCGCTGTCCTTCAGCTCGTAGAGCTTGTCGCCCTTCTGTCGGTAGCCGACCAGCTCGCCGTCGACCGAGAGCCGGCCGCCGTCGATCCGCTCCAGGTGGTTGATGCACCGGAGGAAGGTGGACTTGCCGGAGCCGGACGGGCCGACGAGGCAGAAGACCTCGCCGTTCTGGACCTCGAGGTCGATGCCGCGGAGGATGTGTGCGGCGCCGTACGACTTGTGGACGCCCTCCGCCTTGACCATGGGCTGGCCGGTCATGCCGTTGCCTCCGGGGAACGCTTGAACGTGGTGAGGTTCGTCTTGACCCGCTGCCACGGGGTGGGCGGCAGGTTGCGGGTCGAACCGCGGGCGAAACGGCGCTCCAGGTAGTACTGGCCGACGCTGAAGACGCTGGTCAGGGCCAGGTACCAGAAGGAGGCGACGAAGAGCATCTCCATCACGGCGCCGGCCGTGACGCCGATGTTCGAGGAGGCCCGGAGGAGCTCGGAGTACTGCACGGCCGAGACCAGGGAGGAGGTCTTCAGCATGTTGATGAACTCGTTGCCGGTCGGCGGGACGATCACGCGCATCGCCTGCGGGAGCACGATCCGGCCCATCGTCTTCGTCTGGGACATGCCCAGCGCGTGCGCCGCCTCGGTCTGGCCCTCGTCGACCGACTGGATGCCGGCGCGGACGATCTCCGCCATGTAGGCGCCCTCGTTGAGGCCGAGGCCGAGCAGGGCCACCATGAACGGCGTCATGACGTCCACGGTCTCGTTCTTGTAGATCGGTCCCAGGTCGATGTACTGGAAGATCAGCGACAGGTTGAACCAGACGAGCAGCTGGACGTAGACCGGCGTGCCGCGGAAGAACCAGATGTAGAGCCAGGCGACGGCGCCGGTGACCGGGTTCTTCGAGAGCCGCATGACGGCGAAGAGGATGCCGAGCACGAGGCCGAGCGCCATGGCGGCGACGCTGATGACGATCGTGTTCCACAGACCGCTCAGGACCGAGGTGTCGAACAGCTTGTCCCACACCGTGTCCCAGATGATGTTGCCCTGGGAGAAGGCGTAGAGAAGCCATGCGAGGAGGGCCACGACCACGACGGCGCTGACCCAGCGGCCGTAGTGGCGTACGGGGATCGCCTTGATCGCCTCGTACGGGTTGCCCGAGGGGCCGGACCCGGCCGGAGCGGCGGCCGAGTCCTTGCTGATCTTGTCAGTCATCACGACTGCCCTTCAGTGGTACGAGGAGAGGTCACTTGCCGGCGTTGATCGTGGCCGACTTGACCGCGCTGTCCTCGACGTCCCACTTCTTCAGGACCTCGGCGTAGGTGCCGTCCTTGATGATCGCGTCGAGGGCTTCCTTGACGGCGTCGCGGAGCTGGGTGTTCTCCTTGGAGACGCCGATGCCGAAGAGGCCGACGTCGCTCTGGCTGCCGACGACCTCGAAGTCGTTGCCGCCGCCCGAGGTCTTCGCGATGTACGCGGCGACCGGGTAGTCGTTCAGGTCGGCGACCGCGCCGCCGGCCTTCACGCGGGTCTGGGCCTCGGCGTCCGTGTCGAAGGCCTGGATGGTGAGCTTCTTGGCGCCGCACTTGGCGGCCTGGGCCTTGAAGGTGTCCTCGTAGATCGTGCCGCGCTGGACGGCGACGGTCTTGCCGCAGAGGTCGTCGAGGGAGTTGACGCCCTGCGGGTTGCCCTTCTTGACGAGCAGCGAGACGCCGGAGCTGAAGTAGTCGACGAAGTCGATGCCCTTGCCGATCTTCTTGCCGTTGTCGTCCAGGCCTTCCTGACGCTTCTTGTTGTCCGTCATCGAGGACATGATCAGGTCCTGGCGGCCGGTGTAGATCGAGGTGATCAGACCGTCGAAGGTGCCCGAGACGAACTCGAACTTCACGCCGAGCTGCTTGCCGAGCGCGGCGGCGATGTCGGGGTCCACACCGACGATCTTGCCGCCCTCGGTGAACTCCATCGGGGCGTACGAGGCGTCGGTGCCGACCTTGATGACGCCGGCCTTCTGGATGTCGGCGGGCAGCTTCGAGAACAGCGGGGCGGAGTTGGCGGGGGTGCCGCTCTCCTTGGTCGAGCCGCCCTCCGTCTGGTCGCCACAGGCGGTCAGCAGCATGGAGCCGGCGACCGCGATGGCGGCGACCGCGGCAAGACGGGACGTGCGGGTCTTGGCGACGGTCGTGCAGCGCGCGGAGCGTGCGGTCATGGTCGGGTTCCTCCGGCTTGTGAGGGAGTTGCCAAAGATCGCGTACGCATCTTCGAGTGTCGCGACCTCGTGTGATTACGGCATCTTGCCATTCGGACCGACTCAAACCGACGGCCACGGATGTCAAAATCGGGTAACGGGTGACCCCCGAAACCCGACAGGCCGGTACATCAGGGCAGGATCTTCTTCGGAATCACTTCCCCGCCACCGCAAGATCTGCGGTTGATCTCGCCATTCGGACGAGCGGAACGCGGCCATTCGGGCGCTCCGTGGATCTGTCAGGACATCGATTGACGTGTCGTCCTCCGTCCGAGTCCGCACGCACTGCGTATGAGTCGTGTCACCGAGCGGTTATGGACTCGTCTGCGGTGCCGTCCGTCCGGTAAGAAGGATCCTTACACCCCTCATCCGGGGCTCAGGGCGCGTTGTGCGGCGTGCCCGCGCGGCTGCCAGACACGGCGGCCGCGGGACCCACCCACCCCTCCTCAACCGGGAGCGGCAACCCTCAATGAAGCAGACTTAAGGGGTCAACCCAATGGCAGCGGAGATCGTCAACCCTCACAGCGAGACCGGGACGGAAGGGGCTCCCGAGGAGCCCTTCGATCCTGCCTTCGCCCTCCACCGGGGCGGCAAGATGGCCATTCAGGCCACCGTTCCCCTCCGGGACAAGGACGACCTTTCCCTCGCGTACACGCCCGGCGTCGCCAAGGTGTGCACCGCTATCGCCGAGCAGCCCGAGCTGGTCCACGACTACACCTGGAAGTCCCAGGTCGTCGCGGTCGTCACCGACGGCACGGCCGTCCTCGGCCTCGGCGACATCGGCCCGGAGGCCTCCCTCCCGGTCATGGAGGGGAAGGCCATCCTCTTCAAGCAGTTCGGCGGCGTCGACGCGGTCCCGATCGCGCTCGCGACCACGGACACCGATGAGATCGTCGAGACCGTCGTCCGGCTCGCCCCGTCCTTCGGAGGGGTGAACCTGGAGGACATCTCGGCCCCGCGGTGCTTCGAGATCGAGCGCAAGCTCCAGGAGCGCCTCGACATCCCGGTCTTCCACGACGACCAGCACGGCACCGCCATCGTCACCCTGGCCGCCCTGCGGAACGCGGCGAAGCTGACCGGCCGGACCCTCGGCGACCTGCGCGCGGTCATCTCCGGCGCCGGCGCGGCCGGGGTCGCGATCGCCAAGTTCCTCCTGGAGGCCGGGCTCGGCGACGTCGCCGTCGCCGACCGCAAGGGCATCGTCAGCCGTGACCGCGAGGACCTCACGGACGTCAAGCGCGAGATCGCCGAGCTCACGAACAAGGCGGGCCTCAGCGGCTCCCTGGAGACCGCCCTGGCGGGCGCCGACGTGTTCATCGGCGTCTCCGGCGGCACGGTCCCCGAGGCGGCCGTCGCGGCCATGGCCCCGAACGCCTTCGTGTTCGCCATGGCCAACCCGAACCCGGAGGTCCACCCCGACGTCGCGCACAAGTACGCGGCCGTCGTGGCGACCGGGCGTTCGGACTACCCGAACCAGATCAACAACGTCCTCGCGTTCCCCGGCATCTTCGCCGGTGCGCTCCAGGTCCGGGCCTCCCGGATCACCGAGGGCATGAAGATCGCCGCGGCCAACGCGATCGCGGACGTCGTCGGCGACGAGCTGTCCGCCGACTGCGTGATCCCGTCGCCGTTCGACGAGCGGGTCGCCCCGGCCGTCGCGGCCGCGGTCGCCGCCGCCGCCCGCGCGGAGGGTGTGGCGCGCCGCTGACGCGCCCGAAGCACCGCGAGGGGCCCCGCCCGGCCGCACGGCCCGGGCGGGGCCCCTCGCGTGTGCGGGGGTTTGCGGGTACGAGGGGCGGGGGCGCCGCGCCGGTGGCGGTGGGCGTACGGGGCGGAGGCGCGGGGCCCGGTGCGGCGGTACGTGGACGGGGGCGGGCGCGGAGCCGGTGTGGCGGTAGGTGGACGGCGGCGGGGCGCCGGGTGGGTGGGGCGCGCGTCACAGTGAGGTGTGGTTCCGTCACCGGCCCGCGGGCCCCTAGGGTCGGGGCCATGTTCGCTGCCTATGCCGCCCGAATCGACCGCGACCAGCCCCTGAACGGACTCGAGCTCGGCGAACGCCCCGAGCCCGAGGCGCGTCCCGGCTGGACCACCGTCACCGTCAAGGCCGCCTCGCTGAACCACCACGACCTGTGGTCGCTGCGCGGGGTCGGACTGCCCGAGGAGAAGCTGCCGATGATCCTCGGCTGCGACGCGGCGGGGATCGACGAGGACGGCAACGAGGTCGTGCTGCACTCCGTCATCGGCCAGTCGGGTCACGGCGTCGGGCCGAAGGAGCCCCGCTCGATCCTCACCGAGCACTACCAGGGCACCTTCGCCGAGCGCGTGACCGTCCCGTCCTGGAACGTGCTGCGCAAGCCCAAGGAGCTCTCCTTCGAGGAGGCCGCCTGCCTGCCGACCGCCTGGCTCACCGCGTACCGCATGCTCTTCACCAACGCCGGGGTCCGCCCCGGGGACTCGGTCCTCGTCCAGGGGGCGGGCGGCGGCGTGGCCACCGCCGCGATCGCCCTCGGCCGGGCGGCCGGCCTGCGGGTCTATGCCACGAGCCGCGACGAGGCCAAGCGCAAGCGGGCCGTGGAGCTGGGCGCCGTGGAGGCGTTCGAGCCGGGCGCGCGGCTGCCCCGGCGGGTGGACGCCGTCATTGAGACCGTCGGCGCCGCGACCTGGTCGCACTCGGTGAAGTCCCTGCGGCCCGGCGGCACGCTCGTCATCTCGGGCGCCACGAGCGGCGACCGGCCCTCGCACGCCGAGCTGACCCGGATCTTCTTCCTGGAGCTGAAGGTCGTCGGCTCGACGATGGGCTCCAAGGACGAGCTGGAGGACCTGCTCTCCTTCTGCGCGACCACCGGGCTGCGGCCGGTCATCGACGAGGTGCTGCCGCTGGACCGGGCGCGCGAGGGCTTCGAGAAGATGGCCTCCGGCGAACTCTTCGGGAAGATCGTCCTGAAGACCACCTGACCCACCTCTTGATGACGCATCAGAAGTACTGATGGGATCTCCGGCACGCGAAACGTGAACATCGCTCACCTCGTCGTGCCGGAGGTCTTCCTTGTTGCGAACCACCCTCGCGGCGGCCGCGGTCGCCGCCGCGCTGCTCGCCCCGAACGCCGCCGTCGCCCGCGCGGAGAGCGGCGGCGACGCGATACCCGCCCTCACCGACGCGCGGGGCCGCACGCTCACCCTGCGCGGCTGGAACGTCGAGGACAAGGCCCACCGCGGCGACGCGGCCCTCACCGCGATCACCGAGAAGCACTTCCGTGACATGCGGGCCAGGGGCTTCAACTTCGCACGCCTCCTCGTCTTCTGGGACGACCTCGAACCGGAGCCCGGCCGCTACAGCCAGGAGTACCTGCGGAAGATTGGCCGGATCCTCGACTGGGCCGAGAAGCACGAGGTCATGGTGGTCATCGACGCCCACCAGGACGTGTTCGGCCCCGCCTTCGGCCACCGGGGCGTCCCCGCCTGGGCGACCAGGACCGACGGCCTGCCCTTCACCCCCCGGCCCGACGACTGGTTCTCCGAGTACTTCGAGCCCGCCGTGCAGCGCGCCTTCACCCACCTCTACGAGGACGAGGACCTCCGGCGCGCCCAGGCCCGCATGTGGCGGGTGCTCGCCGAGCGCTTCGACGACCACCCGGCGGTCCTCGGCTACGACCTGATCAACGAGCCCATGGGTGAACTGCGGGAGGGCGAGGACCTCGCCACCGCGGCCCGCCGCATCGAACGGGACCAGCTGACCCCGATGTACAACCGGCTGGCCGACGCCGTCCGCGCGGCCGACCGGGACGCCTGGGTCTTCGTCGAGCCCACCCCGATCGTCGGCGAGGGGGTGCCCACGGGGCTCGGCCGGATCGACGACCCGAAGGTGGTCTACGCCCCGCACTTCTACAACACCGGCATGGAGGCGGGCGCCGACTACGACCCGGCCGCCGGCTGGATCGAGAGCTACGAGCGGGCCGTCACCCAGTACCCGAAGGAGTACGGGGTGCCCGTGGTGGTGGGGGAGTGGGGTCCTCTGAACAACTCCCTTCCGAACATGAACCGCTTCTACCGCGAGGCGATGGCCTCGCTGGGCCGCTACGGCTCCGGCTGGGCCGGGTACGTGTGGTGCTACGGCGGCGGCTACTGCGCGGTCGACGGCTCGGGCGCCTTCCGTACGAACAAGGAGCTCACCGCCGAGCCGTACGCGGAGGCGGTCGCGGGCACGGTCCGCTCCGCCGCGTACGACTCCGGCGCTGGCGTCTACCGCCTCGTGTACGACTCCGCGGGCCGGCGCGGTCCCCGGGTCACCGAGCTCTCCCTGCCGCCCGGCTCCTGGCGCGTGACCGCCCGGGGCCCCGCCCTCGTCCTCCGCGACGGCCCGGGCTCCGCCCGCGTCCTCGCCGCCCCCGGCGCCCGCGTGACGGTCACGGTGACCCGGGGGTAGGGCGCGTGCGGGCGGCCGGGCCGCGGACGGGGCGGGCGTACGGCCTCAGTCTCTGGCGCGGGGGCGCAGCAGGCCGGTGATGTGGCCCGCCGCCGCGGCGAGGTGGCGGCGGGTCTCGGCCAGCTGGTCCTCCGTGACCCCGTGGTCCCGGGCCGCGTCGCGGATCTCGTCGCGGAAGCGGTCGAGGAGGCGGTCGAGGTCACGGGCCGGGTCGCCCGAGCCCTCACCGGGGCGCGCCCACTCCGGAGCCTCCGGGCCGGTCTCCGCGAACGGGTCTTCGGCCGGGGAGGCCTTGGGGTGGGTCGTGCCGGCCACGAGACCGCCCAGCTGGGCCGTGATGTCGGACAGGCCCTCCCAGACGCCCTTGGGCCAGTCGCCCCGCGCGAAGCGGTCCTGCACCTGCTCCTGGACCTGCTGGGCGATCCGCTGGAACTCGCTCGCCTGCCGTCGCGCGGACTGGGCCTCGGCGCGGGCCTGCCGGGCCTGCTCCTTCCACTCCTGCTTGGCCCTGCGCAGCTCCTCCTTGGCGTCGGCGAACGGCGAGCCCTCCGCCGTCCGGGTCCGGTTCGCCGCCGCGCGCATCTCGCTGCGCACCCGGCCGGCCGCGCCCCGCACGTCCTCACGGATCTCCGCCGCGAGCTCCGAGACCGACTCGCGGATCTCCCGCTCCAGGTCGTCCAGTTCGGCGTCGCGGCCGGCCAGCTCGGCGCGGCCCGCGTCGGTGATCGAGTAGACCTTGCGGCCGCCCTCGCTGGCGTGGGTGACGAGCCCCTCGGCCTCCAGCTTGGCGAGGCGCGGATAGACCGTGCCGGCCGAGGGGGCGTAGAGCCCCTGGAAGCGCTCCTCCAGGAGCCTGATCACCTCGTAACCGTGGCGGGGGGCTTCGTCGAGCAGCTTGAGGAGGTAGAGCCGGAGGCGGCCGTGGGCGAAGACGGGCGGCATCTCAGAGCACCTTTCCGGTCGCGGAGGTGGGGGGCGTGGGGGTGGAGGAGGCGGTGTCCTCGTCCGGCTCGGGCCGGCGGAGCAGGGCGATGGAACCGGAGAGCGTGGTCGCCTTCAGGGTGCCCCGGCCGGAGCCGAGGGTGCCCGTGACGGACTTGGCGCCCCACTGTCCGCCCACCCGCAGGTCCTCGAAGGCGTTCGACACGGAGCCGCTCGTCGTGGTCGCCTCGACCCGGGCGTCGGCCGGATGGGGCAGCCGGACGGCGACCTCGCCGGAGACGCTGGTGAGCCGGATGTCCGCAGGGGGGCCGCCCCGCTCGCCCGGGTCGAGGTCGATGACCATGTCCCCGCTGACGGTGTCGGCCCTCACCGAGGCCGACGCGCCCTCGATGACGGTGACGTCCCCCGTCACCGAGTTGATCCGCAGCTCGCCCGTCACGGACTGGGCCGCGAGATTGCCCGAGACGCTCTCGGCGCGGACCGGGCCGGAGAGGCCGACGAGGGTGGTGTCGCCGGTGACGCCGCGCACCTCCGTACGCCCGCGGATGCCGGAGACGACCGCCTCCGCACCGATCACGCCCACCTCGACGTCGACCCCGGCGGGGACGGCGACGGAGACGACGGCGCGGCGGCGGTGGCCCTTGGGGTCGAGCCACTTGAGGAGGCCCTTCCAGTGCAGGTCCTCGTAGCTCACGGTCAGCGTCGAGCCCTCCTGCGACACGATCAGCGGCGGGCCCTCGATCTCGGAGATCTCCACGCGGGCGGAACTCTCGTCCGTCCCCACCACGTTCACCGCGCCGTTGACGACGCGGACCCGCAGGCGCGTCACGGGATCGGCCGGAGCCAGCTTCACCGGCTCGGTGACGGACCACTCTGTCATGGTGCTGACCTCCCGCTTGGACAACGCAACACAACGCAACATATCGCGACTCTCGAGAGACACGATATATCGCGGGATGGCGAAGTCAACCCTGACTCTTCCCTGACAGGGCTCCCCCGATCTGCCTCGAAACGGGACAAACTGACCTAGCGTAGGGCCCATGAACGCGACACCCGGACCGAGCCCCGCAGGGGCGTTGCTGCTCTGTCGTGCCGAACTCCCCGCGGTCCGGCCGCCGGCCCGGCTCCTCGGGGAACGGCTGCTCCTCGCCCCGGCGGGACCCGACTGGAGCGTCCTCGTACCCGAGGGAAGACCCTGGCTCGACGGCGGCGAGCCCGTCGAACGGGTCGTCACCGGCTGGGCCACCGCCCTCGCCGTCTCCGCAGCCACCTGGCCCGTCCTCGCCCTGTGGTGGGACGGCGACCGGGCCGGGATCACCCTCGCCGCCGGCTTCCGCCGCACCGTCGGCTACACCTGGCTCGCGGACGGCACCCCCGTCGGCGAGGACGAGGCCCTGCGCACCTTCGCCGACCGGCTCGGCCTCGACCCGGTCCTCGACGTCCAGGCCCTGGAGCCGCTCGCCGCGCCCGACCCCGACGCCGACGGCCGCGCCCGGCTCCTCGGCGTCGTCGCCGTCCTCGCCCGCACCGGCCTCGCCCTGCCCGCCGGGCTCGCCCCCGGCGGCCCCCCCGACCGGCTCCGTACCGCCGCCCTCGCCCAGGGCGCCGAGGAACTGGAGGGCGCGGGCCGGCGCGACGCCGTACGCGCCGAACTCGACGTGGTGAAACACGGACCCCTCGGCCCGTACCTGCGCGGCCCGAAGGCGCGCGCCCTGGCCGCGGCGCAGCTGGCGGCGGGGGTCCCGCTCCTCGCCTGGGGCCTCGGCCGCCGCAGTGGCGGCTGGGCCACGGCGGGCGCCCTGCTCCTGGCCCACGGCCTCCTCGGCCTCGTCTACGACCGCCTGCGCGAGGACGCCTGACGGGCCGCCGGAGCGGGGTGTTCACACGGGTACGCAGCGGCCCCCGTCACCCCCAAGGGGTGCGGGGGCGCCGACGGTGCGTCCCGCTCGTACCGGGCGGGCCTACGCGTCGTCCTCGTCCTCGTCGTCCAGACGGGCCAGCCAGGTCGCGAGGCGCTCGACCGGCACCTCGAAGTCGGGGTTGAGGTCGACGAACGTCCGCAGCTGCTCGGCGAGCCACTCGAAGGTGACCTCCTCCTCGCCGCGCCGCTTCTCCAGTTCCTCGATGCCACGGTCGGTGAAGTACATGCGATCAGGATAGGCCGTTCCCTTCCGGGCGCTGCCCGTCCCCTGTCGCCCGTCAGTCCCACCGATTAGCCTTCTGGATCCAACATCGCTTCGGGGAGCGGGGGGCCGCTGTGGCACAGGGGATCGCGCGCATTCGGCTGGACGACGGCACGCCCGTGTGGGCCAGGATCAGCGAACCGGAGGAGCTCGGCAGAGGCGGCGGGTTCCAGGACACCGGCGTCCGCGACCGGGTCGTGTCGATGGCCGGCGGGCTCACGGACGTGGTGCGCGGGGTCGTCGGCTCGCTGCGGGCCGGGCTCGACCCGCAGGCCCCCGTCGAGGTCGCCGTCAGCTTCGGGATCGAGCTCTCCGCCCAGTCGGGCAAGGTGATCGGGGTCCTCGCGGACGGGGCGGGCAAGGCGTCCGTCAACGTCACCCTGACCTGGACCGAACCCGGCCCCCGGGAACCCGCGCAGGACGCCGCCCCGGCTGCCGAGGCCACCGCGGCCTCCGCCGCCGCAGCCGCCGAGGCCGCCGCGCCCGCCGACGGCCCCGACATCGGTCCGCAGCGGCGCCCGGTGGCCGACGGGACGGCATGAGCGCCTTCGACGCTCTCGTGCGCCCCGCACTCGTACGCATCGCCGCGCCCGGCGACGGGTATGACCCGCACGGCGACCGGTACTGGGGCACCGGCTTCTTCATCGCCCCCGGCTGGGTGCTGACCTGCGCCCATGTCGTGGCCGAGGGGGGAAGCGCGGTGTGGAGGAGCGAACCGGCCGTCGGCATCACCTGGGACGACGGCACGACGGCGCGCGAGGCCGTCGGCACGGTCGTGCTCGCCCTGCCGCGCCCCGAGGGGACCGACGACCGCACCGGCTTCTGGGGCTTCCCCGACGTCGCGCTCGTCCGCGTGCCCGGCACCCGAACGGCCTCCTGCGTACGGCTCGCCGAGCGCCCCTTCGTACCGCCCGGCGACGTGAGCCTGCACGGCTGGTCACGGGAGACCGGGGAGCTCGACGTCCGGCAGGTCCACGGCAAGCTCATCGGGCGGAGCGGACAGGCGTACGTCACGGACGACGTCATGCCCGTCGAGGGCTGCTCCGGCGGGCCCGTCGTCGACCTCGCCCAGGGAGCCGTCATCGGCGTCAGCAAGGGGCGCGGACGCGACGGCGGCGCCGTCGTGCCCGTCACCGCCCTGCGCCGCCTCCACGACCTGCCCGGCGGGGAGGCGATGGGCGAGGCGCTGCGCGCCCACGACCGCCACCACCTCGCGCGCTACCGCTCCCTCGACGACCGGCCCGACTGGACCCGCGTCCAGCGGCGGTTCGCCGCCGTCGCCGGGACGGAGGGCGTGAGCCCCGGGACGCGCACCCACCTCTACGGCAGGCTCGCCGAACTCCCCGCGCCCACCGCGCCCGGCGAGGTCATGGACCTCGTCGACCAGGTCAAGGCGTGGATCCGCGACGACGACCTGCCCGACGCCCTGGAGCACGACCCCCGGACGTGGAGCGAGGGCGCGGGGCTCCTGCGCGGACTGCGCGCCGCCGGCCAGGAGCACTCCCGCACGCTCGACCTGGACGCCCTCCTCCTGTACGCGGCCCACGTCGTCCGGCACGTCTCCGCGCGGTACGGCGAGCGCGCCGACACGGCCGGGCTCTCCCGCTGGATCGTCGACGAGTCGGGCGACGCCGACCGCCATCTGCGCCGCGCGATCGACCGGCTCCTCAGTCCGGGCCGGCACGCCGGCGCCACCGTGCGCGAACCCCGGGCGCGCGCCGACGTCCTCCTGGAGATCGACACCCCGCGCTGGGGCAACCTCTACCCGTGGCGGGTCAAGCTCCTCCTGAACGGCACCACGGTCAGCCCGCTGCACGACGACGACCGGGGCGTCGAGCGCGCCCGGCTCAAGGAGACCCTGCGCGAACCGCTCGCGGACGCCCTGCGGCGCGGCGACAGCGGCCCCCACCTGGCCGCCGTCGAGGCCGTGCTGCCCCGCGAGCTGTTCGACGAACCGCTCGACACCTGGCAGGTCGAGGCCCCGCTCGACCCCGACGACCCCTGGGCGGCCACGCTCGGCCAGCGCCGGATCGTGGTCGTCCGCGACGCCCGCCGCCACGACAGGGAGCCCGCGCCCGAGTGGCGCGAGCGCTGGGAGGCCGCGGTGAACGGGCCGTTGCGCGTGGCGCCGCTGCGCGCCGAGGTGCCCGGCGCGGGCGCGGACGCCCACACCGCGCGTGTGCGCCGGGAGACCTGGGCGGCGGCCTACGACCGGCTCCGCGAGGTCGAGGGCGGGACCGTCCCCGTCTACTGCGGCCACGTCGGCAGCGGGGACGGGCTGATGGCGATGAACGCGGCGCTCGCCGCCGGGCACCCGCTCGCCCTCTGGCGGACCGGCGCGCACGACCACGACGACTGCCTGGAACTCCACGAGCGGGCCGAGGAGCTGCTGAAGAAGGCCCTGACGGCGGAGGGGCTGCGCAACCCCGTCCGCTCCCTGCGCACCCGGGCGCAGGACCGTGCGGCGGGGCCGGAGACGCGGGCCGCCTACGCCTGGGCCGAGTCCATCGCCCTCCTGTACGACCCGCCCGACCGGCCGCCGCACGGCGGGCGCCTCGAAGTCCCGCCCCTGCTCGGCGAGGGGGACCTGTGAGGCGGCCCCGCCGCGCCGCGCCCGCGCCGCCGGGCGCGCCCCGGCCACCGGGAGCGCCCCGGCCCGGTACGTCCGCCGCCCCCACGCCTCGTACACCCCCGTCCCGTACGCCCGTTCCCGCCCCCGCCTCCGTCGCCACATTCGTCCCGTCCCGCACGTCCCGCGTGCGCGTGCAGGCGGGCCGGTGGGGGCCGGGGCTCGGGGGCGGGAACGGGCGTACGGTCGACGGGACCGCCAACGACACCGCAGCCAAAAGGAGTTCACCGTGAACGATTGGCGGATCTACCGTGGTGCCGGGCTTCCGCACGACGAGATACAGCGGCTGCCCGCCCCGCCCCCCTGGCGCGACTTCTCCGCGGGCGGCGCCGACGACACCCTGGCCGGTTCCGACCGGCGGCTCGGCGTGCGCCGCAGGCTCGTCCAGAACCACCACCCGCGGCCCGCCGAGACCGACGCCGTCAACGCCGCGCTGTACCTGCGCCGCCCGCTCCTCGTGACCGGGAACCCCGGCACCGGAAAGTCCACCCTCGCGCACGCCGTCGCCCACGAGCTGCGGCTCGGCCGGGTGCTGAAGTGGCCCATCGTCAGCCGGTCGACGCTGCAGGACGGCCTCTACCGCTACGACGCCATCGGCCGCCTCCAGGACGTCCAGCTGGAGCGCGCCCTGCCGGGAGCGCCCGCCTCCGCCGCCGCGACGCCCGCCGGCATCGGCTCGTACATCCGGCTCGGCCCGCTCGGCACCGCGCTGCTCCCCGCCGAGCAGCCCCGCGTCCTGCTCATCGACGAGCTCGACAAGTGCGACCTCGACCTGCCGAACGACCTGCTGAACGCCTTGGAGGAGGGCGAGTTCGCCATTCCGGAGCTGGAGCGCATCGCCGACCGGGAGCCCGTCGTCGAGGTGCTCACCGACGACGGCCGCAAGGTCGCCGTGCAGGGCGGCCGGGTCCGCTGCACGACCTTCCCGTTCATCGTCCTCACCTCCAACGGCGAACGCGACTTCCCCGCCGCCCTGCTGCGCCGCTGCATCCGCCTGGAGCTCGAACCGCCCGGCGAGGAACAGCTCGGCGCCATGATCGCCGCCCACCTGGGGGCGGAGGCGGCGGCCGGCGAGGGCGAACAGGGGCTCGTCCAGCGCTTCCTGAACCGCGAACCCGGCGAGGTCATCGCCACCGACCAGCTGCTCAACGCGCTCTATCTGACCCAGCACACCTCCCGCGCCGAGCGGGTGACCCGGGAACGCATCGCGGACATGCTCATGCAGCCGCTCGATCAGCCGAGGTGAGGGCCGGATGCACCGGCATCTGGAGGAGCTGACCCGCAGACTGCGGGCCGGGGGCCAGGACCCGACGGCGGAGGACGTCGCGGACGCCCTCTGGCTCGCCCAGTGGCTGCCCGGCCGGTCCTCGGAGTCCCCGGAGGCGGACCCGCCGCCGGGGGCCGACGGCACCTTGGAGGGGCGCGATCCGGCCCGTGCCGGGGGCGAGGGCGAGCGGGACGAGGACGGCGTACGGGACGGGGGAAGCGGCGGTTCCCGCGAGGACGCGGCCGCGACCCTCACCACCCCCGGCGCCGCACCCGGAAGCCGCGAGTCCGTCTCCCTCCACATGAGGGCCGCGCTCACCGCCCGGCAGACGGGAGCGGCCACCCCGTCCGGCACCAGCACCCCCGGCACCGGCTCCGACGAGCGCGAGAGCCCCCGGGCCCGGCGCGGCGAGCGCGGCGCGAGCCTGCCCGTGCGCGCCCCCGGCGCCAACGCCCTCCCCGGCCTCCTCGACCTCCAGAAGGCCCTGCGCCCCCTGCGCGACTACGCCCTCGTCCCGCGCCGCCCCGACGACGGCGTCCTCGACGAGGAGGCCACCGCCGAGCGCAGCGCCACCGCCGGCGTCCTCACCCCCGTCCTGCGTCCCGCGCGGGGCCTGCGCCCCGACATCCAGCTCCTCATGGACACCGGCCCCGCCATGCTCGTCTGGAGCCGCATGGTCGAGGAGCTGCGCCAGGCCTGCCAGCAGTCCGGCGCCTTCCGCGACGTCCAGGTCCACCACCTGTACGACACGGGCGAAGGGCCCCCGCTCGTCACCACCACCTCAGGCGCCGACGGCAGGCCCCGGCTCCGCCCCGTCAACCAGCTCCACGACCCCACCGGCCGCCGCCTGACGCTCGTCGTCAGCGACTGCGTCGGCCCCCTCTGGCAGCGCGGCGCCGCCCAGCGGTTCCTGCGCCAGTGGCCCCGCCGCTCCCCGCTCGCCCTCGTCCAGCCCCTGCCGCCGCGCCTCTGGCCCCGCACCGCGCTCCCCGCCGAACCCGGCACCTTCCAGCGCCCCGCCGCCCCCGGCGGCCACACCCTCTTCCGCTCCGACGACGAACCGTGGGCCGCCCCCGACCCCGCCCGCCGGGCCGTCCCCGTCCTGACCCCCACCCCCGAGGCCTTCGCCTCCTGGGCCCGTCTGCACACCGGACACGGCGGCGGCTCCGTGCGCGGCTGGGCCGCGTGGCTCACCCCCGACCCGGCGGGCGCCCGCCCGGCCGGGCCGCCGCGCGCCCCCCGTGGCGACGAGGAACTGCTCCGGGCCTTCCGCGCCGGCGCCTCCCACGGCGCCCTCCACCTCGCCGTCCACCTGGCGGCCGCCCCGCTCACCCTGCCCGTCATGCAGCTCGTCCAGCGCGCGATGCTCCCCGACACGGGCCCGATGGAGCTGGCCGAGGTGCTCCTGAGCGGCCTGCTTCGCCGGCTGCCCGGCCCGACCCCGTACCCCTGCTTCACCTATCCGCCAGGCATCCAGCAGCACTTCCTCGCCTCCCTCGACCCCGGCGCCGCCGCCCTCGTCCTCAAGCACTGCTCCGCCTACGTGGAGCGGAACTTCGGCCAGGGCATGCGGAACTTCCCCGCCCTCGCCGCGGCCCGGCTCGCCGGTCAGGACACGGCCGCCGCCGACGCGCCGGTACGGCACGCGGGGGAGGGCCGCGGCGGGCGGGGCGTGACCGCCGTCCCCGAGGAGACCGACGGGCACCTCGTCCCCGAGAGCGCCGAGACCGAGCTCTTCGCCCGCATCCCCGCGCGCGTGCTGCGCTTCTACCACCCCGACCTCATCACCCCCGACCCGCTCACCGAGGCCCGCCGCCTCCTCGCCCAGGGGCGCGGCGACTCCGACCCCGCGCTCCTCGCGGGCGCCCGCGAACGGGCCGAGGCGGCCCTCCCCGACGAACCCGTCGAGGCCCGCATCCTCCTCGCCCGCATCCTGTACGCGGAGGCCGGCACCGCCGCCGCCCGGCGCACCGACCGGCGCCGCGAGCTGCTCACCCGCGCCGCCGACATCCTCGGGTACGCCGGAGAGCTGGCCCGCCCCGGCGACGACGCCTGGGCCGAGGCGCGGCTCGAACTCGCCGTCGTCCACCACGCGCTGTGGCGGGACAGCGACGAGCCCCGGCACCTCGACGCCGCCCTCGCGGCCCTCGCCGAGCCCGTCGGACGCTGGCCCGACACGGCCCGCCACACCCTCCACCTGCGGCGCGGACGGCTGCTCCTGGCGCGCGGGGACGGACCGGCGGCGGCCGAGGAGCTCACCGCCGCGCTCGCCGTACGGGAGAGCGCCGCCGCCCTCCTCGACCTGGCCGAGGCGCTCCGGCTCGCCGACGAGGAGCCCGGCCGGATCGGCCCCGTGCTCGACCGCGCCGAGCCCCTCATCGGCGACACGCCCGCCCTGCGGCTCCGCTTCACCACGGCCCGCGCCCGGCTGTACGACGCGGTGGGCGACGGGGCCGCGGCGGACGCGGCGTACGAGGAGGCGACCCTGCTCGCGCCCGCCGAGAGCGAGCAGCGCGGCCTGACCCTGCTGGCCTGGGGCCAGTCGCTGCTCGGCCGCGCCGCCGACGGCTCGGGCACGGCGCCCGTCGACCGGGCCGAAGGGGTGCTGCGCGAGGCGCTCACCCGGCTTCCGGCCGGTGCCCCCGACCGGGCCAGGGCGCGCACCCTGATCGGCAGCGTGCTCGCGCTCCGCTTCCACCGGGCCGGGTTCCTGCCCGACCTCTTCGAGAGCCGCCACCTCCTCGAACAGGCCGTCCGCGGCGCCCAGGAACCGGCCGCCCGCGCCGAGGCGTGGCTGCAACTGGGACGCGTGCGACTCGAGTTGTCCGAGGTCGCAAGGGACGGCCTGATCGGCGCCGCCCTCACCGCCTACCGCAACGCCGAGGAGGACGCCCGCACCGCGCACGGCGACGCCCCCGGCTCGGTGACCGGGGCGCGCGCCCTGCACGCGCAGGGCGCGGTGCTGCTCCTGATGGGCCGCAGGGAGGCCGCGCGGACCGCGCTCACCGCGGCCGCCGAGCGCTGGCGGAGGCTGACCGGCCATCTGGTGGAGGTGGACCGGGCGGACGTCGAGCGGACCGGCCGGCTCCTCGCCGAGGCGGAGCGGACGCCCGGCGGCCCGGCGGAGCGGGACCGGGCGGGGATCGCGCCGCCCTGGTGGGCCTGGCGTGACTCGGGCGGATGACTTGGGCGGATGACACGGGCGAGTGACCCGTACATGACCTTACGGACGAACGGCTTGATAACGGGGGCGCACATGGGCGCAGTTGAATCGAATGGGTTTCCGGTCTTCGGCCATCGGGAAGAACCGCAGCGCCGCTACGACCGTGGGGGACAGGCGCCGGTGAGGAGGAGCCGAGAGTGTTCGAGCACACGGGGTGGGCGACCGGCGTCGGCCGGGGCGCCGTCGGACCTCCGCATCTGCCCGCTCTCGCGGCCGTCGACCTGCGGACCCTGCGCGTCACGGACGACGCGGCCCTCGGCGAGGCCGTCGAGCGCGTCCTGCGCCGCCCCGCCGACCTCATCGCCTCCTGGCCCGAGGACACCTCGGCCGGCTGAGCGACCCCCGTCCCCGCACCCTGCGGCCGCCGCCACCCGGACCACCGCCCGCCGCGGTGCGGAAACCCGACCCACCCCGGGCACGGCTGCCGTCGCCGCCCGGACCGCCCGGCAGGCAGCCACCACCCCGCCCCGCGCCAGACGCCGCCGCGCCCGACTCCGGGCGAGGAGCCGGGAGTGATCGCCGGGCCGCCGCGGGCCGAGGCGTTCGCCGCGCTGGCCGCCACCCGGCCCGCGCCGGCCGGGGCCGCCTTCCTGCGGGCCGGACTGCACGCCCGCCGGCTCCTGTTGCTCAAGGCCCTCCTCGTCCGCGTCCGCCGCGACCGGGACGCCGTCGACGCCGACACCCTGCGCGGCTTCGAGCGCGCCTGGAACCTCCTCGAGCGGACCGAGCGGCGCCGCCCCGCGCTCGTGCGCGACGTCCTCGACTACCCCACCACCGGCGCCTGGCTGGCCGCCGCGCTCACCGCGCCCCCCGGCCCCGCCCTCGACCGCCACCTCGCCCGCCTCGACCTGGTCGCCGCCACCGCCGCCGTACGGGCGGGGCGGCCGCTCGACCTGCTGACCCCGGCACCCGACGGGGTCCTGTCGCTGCCCGGCGTCGGCTCGGTCCTGCTGCCCCCCGGCCCCGCACGCATCACCTCGCGCGCCCGGGTCGTCCGCGTCCGGGCCGAGGGCGCGCCCGGCGCCCCCGCCGCCCTGCTGCGGGTCCTCGACGACCGCACCGGGGCCGTCGGCGGCAGCGGACCCGGCTGGCACGCACTGCGCTCCCTGCCCGGCGGCGCCGCCCGCCTCGAGGACCTGGACCCCTACCGGGTTCCGCCCGGCGGCGTCGGGACCCCCGCGCGCGTGGCCGCCGACCGGGCCGACGTCGACCCCGCCGCCTGGGCGCGGCACTGGCGCGCCGCCCGCGAGCTGCTGCGGCGCACCGACCCGGCGCGGGCCGCCGAGGTCGGGCGGACCGTCGACGCGCTCGTACCGCTGCGCCCGCAGGGACGCCGCTCCGTCGGCGCCACCCTCAGCGCCGCCCCCGGCGCCGTCCTGATGACCCCCTCGGCCGGGGCCTGCGACATGGCGGAGACCCTCGTCCACGAACTCCACCACAGCAAGCTCTCCACCCTCCACGAACTCGTCCCGCTCTACCGGGCGGAGACCACCGGGCTCTACCGCGTGGGCTGGCGCGCCGACGAGCGGCCGGTCGCCGGAGTCCTCCAAGGCGCCTACGCGCACCTGGCGCTGGCCGACCTGTGGCGGCGGGCGGTGGACGCCCCGGGTGCGCCCCGGCCGTGGCGCTCGCGCGCCGCGCAGCAGTTCGACCATGTCCACGATCAGGTGGGCGAGGCGCTCGCGATGCTGCTTGAATCCGATGAACTGACCAACGCCGGGAAGGAGTTCGCCCGGCACATGAGGCGGGTCCATGCGAGCCTCGGCACGAGCCCCCGGGCATGTGGGTAACACTGTGCCCACGGCACATGACACTGCGTTGCGCGCGAGCGGGACGGGAGACGTACAGATGGCGGAACAGCGGTCGGGCGGAGGCGCGGAGAGCCACGGCGGCAGGGCCGCGCCCCCTCACGTCCTCGTGGTCTTCCCCGGATACCACCGGCCCTGGGCGGCCTGGCTCCACCAGCGCCTCGAAGCCCACGGCGTGCGCGCCACGCTCCAGCGCTGGGACCCGCCCCGCGAGGTCCCCCTGGAGGACTCCCTCGGCGACCTCCTCCTCGCCCGCGGCCAGGTCCTCCTCGTCCTCAACGACTGGTTCTTCGAACTCGGCCCCCGCCCCGCCGGCGAATGGAACGACGTCCTGCGCGGCTTCGTCGCCGCCAACGCCGACCGGTTCGCCGCCGTCAACCTCACCAACCGCACCCTGCTGCCCGCCACCGCCGTCCTGGAACCCGTCAGCCTCTGGGGAGTCGGCGAGGAGGAGGCCGAGGCCCGGCTGCTCGCCCGGCTCGGGATCGAACCCCGCCGCACCGCCGGCCGCCGCATCCCCGCGGGCGCCGCCGCCCGCTACCCGGACACGCCGCCCGAGATCTGGGGCGACGTCCCCCGCCGCAACCCCCGCTTCACCGGCCGCGACGACCTCCTCACCGAGCTCCAGGAACGGCTCATGGACGCCGAGCGCGGCAACGCCGCCTGCACCCTGCTCGGCATGTCCGGCATCGGCAAGACCCAGATCGCCGCCGAGTACGCCCACCGCTTCAGCCCCGACTACGACGTCATCTGGTGGGTCAGCTCCGACGACCGCAACGTCCAGCGCGACCGCTTCGGCGAACTCGCCGTCGAACTCGCCCTGCCCACCGGCAACGAGCCCGGCGAACGGATCCGCGCCGTCCGCGAGGCCCTCCGCCGCGGCGACCCGCACAGCCGCTGGCTCGTCGTCTTCGACGGCTGGGACGCCACCGAGGGCATCGACGTCATGCTGCCGCAGGGCCCCGGCCACGTCCTCATCACCTCCCGCAACCGCGCCTGGCGCGAGCACACCGACGTCCTCGAAGTCCCCAGCTTCGACCGCTCGGAGTCCACCGGCTACCTGATGCGCCGCGCCCCGCACATCAGCGCGGGCGAGGCCGACGAGGTCGCCGCCGAGTTCGGAGACGTACCCCTGCCGCTCGTCCAGGCCGCCGCCTGGCTCGGCGAGTCCGGTATGGAGGCCCCCGAGTACCTCCGCATGGTCCGCGAGGGACGGCTCTCCACCGTCGACGAGCCCGGCGCGGGCGACGGCATGCCCAACGCCTCCCTCACCTCCTGGTCGATACTGATCAACCGGCTCCGCCGCGCCCAGCCGCAGACCATCGACATCCTCAGCCTCTGCGCCTCCTTCGCCCCCGGCCGCATCCCGCTCGGCATCGTCCGCGCCTACCCCCAGGCCCCCCTCCCCGACGACCTGCGCTGGATGACCACCGACCTGCCGGCCTGGACCCGCGCCCTCGACACCCTCGTCAACTACTCGGTCCTGACCCGCGAGACCCGCGGACCCGTCACCGGCGACGACGCGGGCCCCCACCAGGAGTCGATCCACATGCACCGGCTGGTGCACGACATCGTCTCCCGCCTCACGGACGGCGAGCACCGCGACGCCCACCGCAAGGCCGTCCGCGTCCTCCTCGCCGAGGCCGACCCCGGCAACCCGGCCGACAGCCGCCAGTGGCCCCGCTACTCCGAACTCCTGCCGCACCTGGAGCCCTCCGGCGCCCTGCGCAGCACCGACCCGCGCATCCAGGTCGCCGTCCTCAACTGCCTGCGCTACTGCGAGCGCAGCGGCGAGTACAAGGCCGGGATGCGCCTCGGCCGCCGCATCCGCGAGCAGTGGACCGCCTTCATGGACCCGCTCGCCCCCCACATGCAGCAACTGACCACCCTCGAAGGCGACATCATGCGCCGGTACGGGCGGTTCCGCGAGGCGTACGACCTCGACCTCGCCCAGCGCGACCGGCTCGCCGCCGCCGCCACGCGGGACCCGCTCGGCGAGCTCCAGACCAACATCTCCATCGCCCGCGACCTGCGCTTCCTCGGCCAGTACCGGGAGTCGGAGGAGCTCCAGCGCGACGTCCTCGCCAAGGCCAGGAACCTCCTCGGCGAAGCCCAGTCCCTCACCCTGGGCGCCCGCCACAACCTCGGCGTCGTCCTGCGCATGCTCGGCCGCTACCAGGAGGCGTACGAGCAGGACGTCGACACCCTGTCCCGCTGCGAGGCCGCGCTGCCGCCCCGTCACGGCTCCACCCTCAACTCCAACAACGCCGTCGCGCAGGACCTCCGGCTCCTCGGCCGCTACCGCGAGGCCCTCGGCCGCCAGGAAGCCAACGTCAAGCTCCACGTGTCGGTCCTCGGGCCCCAGCACCTCCACACCCTCTACGCCCGCAGTCAGCTCGCGCTCTGCCGCCGCCGCGAGGGAGGCGGCCAGCAGGACATCGGCGCCATGATGGCCGGCGTCCTCGAACACCTCGAACAGGCCTACGGGCGCGACCACTACGTCACCCTGTCCGCCGTCACCAACTACGCCAACTTCCTGCGCGAACACGGCGACCTCGACCTCGCGCGCACGCTGATCACCGAGGCGGAGGCCGGCTACCGGGCCCTCCTCGGCCCCGCCCACCCCGTCTCCACCGGCGTCCTCGCCAACAGCGCCCTCGTCATGCAGGCGTCCGGCGAACGGACCGCGGCCATGACCATGCTGGAGTCCGCGCTCGCCGGACTGACCGCCACCCTCGGCCCCGACCATCCGTGGGTCCTCGGCTGCGCCCTCAACGCCACCGCCGCCCGCAACTTCAACGGCCGGGTGGCCGACGCCGCCGAACTCAGCCGCGACACCCTCCGCAGGGCCCGCCACGTCATGGGCCACGAGCACCCGCTGACCCTCTCCTGTCAGGTCGCGCTCGCCACCGACCTGCGCGGCCTGCGCGAGAACGAGGAGGCCGCGAAGCTGGAGGAGGACGCCCTGCTCACCCTCACCCGCACGCTCGGCGTCCAGCACCCGCACACCCTGGCGGCGCGCCAGCGCAACCGCCCGTACTGGGACTTCGAAGCCAACCTCTGAGCCGTACGGACCCCTGGGCGCGGGCCCCGGAGCCGTACGGGACGCGGAACGCCGGAGGCCCGGCACCCCCTCGGGGTGCCGGGCCTCCGCACGCGGTACGGGGTCAGGCGTCGAAGACCTCGTTGACCAGCTGCTGCTGCTCCGCCTGGTGGCGCTTGGCCGAGCCGACCGCCGGGGAGGAGGAGTGCGGACGCGAGATCCTGCGCAGGCGCTCGCCCGCCGGGATGTCCGCGCCGACCGCCAGGTCGAGGTGGTCGATCAGGTTGAGCGCGATGAACGGCCAGGCACCCTGGTTCGCCGGCTCCTCCTGCGCCCAGATGTACTTCGCGGCGTTCGGGTACTTGGCGATCTCGGCCTGCAGCTCGGCACCCGGCAGCGGGTACAGGCGCTCCAGACGGATGATCGCGGTCTCCTTGTCACCGCGCTTCTGCCGCTCGGCCTCCAGGTCGTAGTAGACCTTGCCGGCGCAGAAGACGACCTTGCGGACGTCGGCCGCGTCGACCGTCGAGTCGCCGATCACCGGGCGGAAGCCGCCGGTGGTGAACTCCTCCACCGAGGAGGCCGCGGCCTTCAGGCGCAGCATCGACTTCGGGGTGAAGACGATGAGCGGCTTGTGGTGCGGGTTGTGCACCTGCCAGCGCAGGAGGTGGAAGTAGTTCGACGGCAGCGTCGGCATGGCGACCGTCATGTTGTCCTGGGCGCACATCTGGAGGAAGCGCTCGGGGCGCGCGGACGAGTGGTCCGGGCCCTGGCCCTCGTAGCCGTGCGGCAGGAGCAGCGTGACGCCGGAGGTCTGGCCCCACTTCTGCTCGGCGGAGGAGATGAACTCGTCGACGACGGTCTGCGCGCCGTTGACGAAGTCGCCGAACTGGGCCTCCCAGACGACCAGGGAGTCCGGGCGGGCCAGCGAGTAGCCGTACTCGAAGCCCATCGCCGCGTACTCGCTGAGCAGCGAGTCGTAGACGTTGTAGTGGGCCTGGTCCTCGGTCAGGTAGAGCAGCGGCGTGTAGTCCTCGCCGGTCTCCTGGTCCACGAGCACCGCGTGGCGCTGCCCGAAGGTGCCGCGGCGGGAGTCCTGGCCCGACAGGCGGACCGGGGTGCCCTCCATCAGCAGGGAGCCGATGGCGAGGGTCTCGCCGAAGCCCCAGTCGATGGTGCCGTCGTCGATGGAGGCGGCACGGCGCTGCATCTGCGGCAGCAGACGCGGGTGGACCGTGATCCGCTCCGGGACGTTGACCTGCGACTCGGCGATCCGCTTCACGACCTCCTGGGAGACCGCGGTGGTGACGGCGACCGGGAACTCGGCCTGCGCGTCCGGCACGGTGGCGGACGCCGGGGCGGCGGTGGCCTCACGGACCTCCGCGAACACCTTCTCCAGCTGGCCCTGGAAGTCCTGGAGCGCCTGCTCCGCCTCTTCGAGGGTGATGTCGCCGCGACCGATGAGCGACTCGGTGTAGAGCTTGCGCACCGAGCGCTTCTTGTCGATCAGGTTGTACATCTGCGGGTTGGTGAACTGCGGGTTGTCGCCCTCGTTGTGACCGCGGCGGCGGTAGCAGATGAGGTCGATGACGACGTCCTTGTTGAACGTCTGGCGGAACTCGAAGGCGAGCCGCGCGACGCGGACGACGGCCTCCGGGTCGTCGCCGTTCACGTGGAAGATCGGCGCCTCGATCATGCGGGCCACGTCGGTCGCGTACATCGAGGAACGCGACGACTCCGGGGCGGCGGTGAAGCCGACCTGGTTGTTGATGACGATGTGGACCGTGCCGCCCGTGCGGTAGCCGCGCAGCTGCGACATGTTCAGGGTCTCGGCCACGACGCCCTGGCCCGCGAAGGCCGCGTCGCCGTGCAGGGCGACCGGCAGGACGGTGAAGTCCGTGCCGCCCTTGTTGATGATGTCCTGCTTGGCGCGGACGACGCCCTCCAGGACCGGGTCGACCGCCTCCAGGTGGGAGGGGTTGGCGACCAGGGAGACCTTGATCTCCTCGCCGTCGAGGCCGGTGAAGATGCCCTCGGCGCCCAGGTGGTACTTGACGTCGCCGGAGCCGTGCATCGACTTCGGGTCGAGGTTGCCCTCGAACTCGCGGAAGATCTGCGCGTACGACTTGCCGACGATGTTCGCGAGGACGTTGAGGCGGCCGCGGTGGGCCATGCCGATGACGACCTCGTCGAGGCGCGACTCGGCGGCCGAGTCGATGACCGCGTCGAGCAGCGGGATGACGGACTCGCCGCCCTCCAGGGAGAAGCGCTTCTGGCCGACGTACTTCGTCTGCAGGAAGGTCTCGAAGGCCTCCGCCGCGTTCAGGCGGCGCAGGATGCGCAGCTGCTCCTCGCGCTCCACGCGGGCGTGCGGGCGCTCCACGCGGTCCTGGATCCACTTGCGCTGCTTCGGGTCCTGGATGTGCATGAACTCGATGCCGGTGGTGCGGCAGTACGAGTCGCGGAGCACGCCGAGGATGTCGCGGAGCTTCATCATCGACTTGCCGGCGAAGCCGCCGACCGCGAACTCTCGCTCCAGGTCCCACAGGGTGAGGCCGTGCTCGGTGATG
The DNA here is from genome assembly GCF_053589515.1 of Streptomyces sp. NPDC003327. Classification (NCBI taxonomy): domain Bacteria; kingdom Bacillati; phylum Actinomycetota; class Actinomycetes; order Kitasatosporales; family Streptomycetaceae; genus Streptomyces; species Streptomyces sp. NPDC003327. The sequence goes on from NZ_JBSFSA010000006.1 coordinate 72,593, forward strand.
TCCAGGTCGGGGTGCTTGCGCTGCTTGTACTCCAGCGGGTCGGTGTCGGCCATGACGTGGCCGCGGACCCGGTAGGAGTGGATCAGCTCGAAGACGCGGGCGGCCTTCGTGACGTCGTCGTCGTGCGAGGCGTCGATGTCCTTGAGCCAGCGGACCGGCTCGTAGGGGATGCGCAGCGACTTGAAGACGTCGTCGTAGAAGCCGTCCTCGCCGAGGAGGAAGTTGGCGACGATGCGCAGGAACTCGCCGGAGGCGGCGCCCTGGATGACCCGGTGGTCGTAGGTCGAGGTCAGGGTCATGACCTTGGAGATGCCCAGCTTGTTCAGGGTGTCCTGGGAGGTGCCCTGGAACTCGGCCGGGTAGTCCATCGAGCCGACGCCCATGATGACCGACTGACCGGGCATCAGACGCGGCACGGAGTGGACGGTGCCGAGGCCGCCGGGGTTGGTCAGGGAGACCGTGACGCCGGAGAAGTCCTCCATCGTCAGCTTGCCCACGCGGGCGCGCTTGACGATGTCCTCGTACGCCTGCCAGAACTCGAAGAAGTTGAGCGTCTCGGCCTTCTTGATGCCCGCGACGACGAGCTGGCGGTCGCCGTTCGGCTTCACCAGGTCGATGGCGAGACCGAAGTTGACGTGCTCCGGCTTGACCAGGGTCGGCTTGCCGTCCTTCTCCGCGAAGGAGTAGTTCATCGACGGCATGGCCTTGATCGCCTGCACCATCGCGTAGCCGATGAGGTGCGTGAAGGAGATCTTCCCGCCCCGGGCGCGCTTCAGGTGGTTGTTGATGACGATCCGGTTGTCGAAGAGCAGCTTCACCGGGACGGCGCGGACGGACGTGGCCGTCGGCATCTCCAGCGAGAGGTTCATGTTCTTCGCGACCGCGGCGGCGGGGCCGCGCAGCGTGACCAGCTCGGGGCCCGCGGGGGCCTCGGTGGCGGGCGCGGCGGCCGGCTTGGCCTGGGCGGGAGCCGGGGCCGGGGCGGCCTTCGCGGCGGCGGGCGCCGCGGCGGGCTTCGCCGGAGCGGGAGCCGGAGCCGGGGCGGCGGCGGCCGGGGCGGCGGCCGGGGCGGGCACGGCGGCCGGAGCGGCAGGCGCGGCCTGTGCGGGGCCCGTCTGCGTCACGGCCGGTGCGGCGCTCTGAGTGGGAGCCTGGGCGGCCGGGGTCTCCGACGCTCCGGGCTTGTAGTCGGCGAAGAAGTCCCACCAGGCACGATCGACCGAATTCGGGTCCTGGAGGTACTGCTGGTAGATCTCGTCGACGAGCCACTCATTGGCACCGAAGGCGGTCGCGGGGCTCTTGCCCGCCCCGTCTTGGTCGGTCGGGGAGCTCGGGGTACTGGGGGACTGAGACGACACGGCGGCAACCGCCCTCTTCCGCTTCACAAGGTGATGGACAGCGGAAATAAAGGCTACGCCTGTCCGGCCGGGAGGTGCAGGCCAGGCACTCCAACGTCGCGCAAGTCACACTTGACGAGGTGTTTCGGAGCTGTGAATGGCGGGAAACAACCCTGGTTTCGCGGCTGTGAGGGTACGGAAAAGCGCGGCTACGGCCCCCTTCGGCCGCATCCCTGATCACGTCCTGCCTACCTGCACGCAGAACGTGCGCTTCCGGTTCGAACCCTACGTCAATCCCGCAGGGGAAGGCTGCCCGGAAGAGTGACGCGTATGCGGCACCCGCGTGAAGATTCGGCCACTCCGATCCCGCCACCGTGCAGATCCACGGCCCAGCGGGCGATGGCCAGCCCCAGCCCCGTGCCGCCGTCGCTCCCCGGCCCCGCCTGGTTCGGCACCGCGCCCCGGTTGAAGCGCTGGAAGACCGTGTCCCGCTCCGACTCCGGAATGCCGGGGCCCTCGTCCTCCACCACCAGCTCCAGCGAGTCCGGATACGGGCCGCGCCGGGCGAGCACCGTCACCCGGCCGTGCGGCGGCGAGTGCTTCACGGCGTTGTCGATCAGGTTCGCCATCACCTGGTGCAGCCGCTCCGGGTCCGCGTGCGCGGTCAGCTCGGGCGGCGACACGTCCAGGTGCAGATGCACGTCCGTCCGCCGGTGCAGCCCCGAGGTGGACGAGAGCCCGCGCTGGGACGCGGCGAGGTTCGCCTCCCGCAGCACGCCCGAGAGGTACGGCCAGACCTCGAAACGGCGCGCCCTGAGCGTGACGACACCGTTGTCCAGGCGCGACAGGTCCAGCAGCGTCTCCACCAGCCGGCCGAGCCGCTCCGTCTGTTTCAGCGCCGAGCGCATGGTCTCGGGATCGGCCTCGGACACCCCGTCCACCACGTTCTCCAGCACGGCCCTGAGCGCGGCGATCGGCGTGCGCAGCTCGTGCGAGACGTTCGCCACCAGCTCCTTGCGGTGCCGGTCGACGGCCTCCAGGTCGTCCGCCATGCGGTTGATCGTCGAGGCGAGGGCCCCGAGCTCGTCACGGCGGTCCGCGCCCCGCACCCGGCGGCTGAAGTCGCCGCGCGAGATCGACCCCGCCACCGTGGTCATCTCGTCGAGCGGCGCCGTCAGGGACTGCGCCACGAACTGGGTGATCAGCAGGGTCGCGATCATCGCGAAGATCGTGATGTACCGGAACTCGGTGGAGGTCCGGATCGCGACCAGGGCCAGGCAGGAGGTCAGCAGGACCGCCCCGACGACCAGGGCGCCCAGCTTGGTCTTGATCGAGATCACGAGCCGGCGCCGCCGCCCGGAGGCCGGCGCGCCGCCGCTCCTCGTCCTCCCGCCCCGTCCGCCCCGTCCGCCCCGTCCGCCCGGCCGCCTCACGGTGCGGGGGTCTCCAGCGCGTACCCGACGCCGTGGACCGTACGGATGCGCTCGGCGCCGATCTTCCGGCGCAGCGCCTTGATGTGCGAGTCCACGGTCCGGGTGCCGGAGGCGTCCGCCCAGTCCCACACCTCGGCGAGGAGCTGCTCGCGGGAGAGGACCGCGCGCGGGGTGTTCGCCAGGCAGACCAGCAGGTCGAACTCGGTCGGCGTCAGGTGCACGTCCTCGGACCGCACGCGCACCCGGCGCTGCGCGTGGTCGATCTCCAGCTCGCCCAGGCGCAGGATGCCGCTGCGCGGGGTGACCGCCGCGAGGGCGGCCCGCTCCACGCGGCGCAGCAGCACGTGCACCCGGGCGGCGAGCTCGCGCATCGAGAACGGCTTCGTCATGTAGTCGTCCGCGCCGACGCCGAGGCCGACCAGCATGTCCGTCTCGTCGTCACGCGCGGTGAGCATCAGGACGGGAACCGGGCGCTGCGCCTGGACCCGGCGGCAGACCTCCAGGCCGTCGAAGCCGGGGAGCATGACGTCCAGGACCATCAGGTCCGGCTGCCAGGCCTCGGCGGCGTCCACGGCCGCCGGGCCGTCGGTGGCGGTCTGCACGAGGAAGCCCTCGGCGCGCAGGCGGGCGGAGATGGCTTCCACGATCGTGGTGTCGTCCTCGACGACGAGCACCCTCCGCTGGGCCCCCGGAGTGGCCGCACCCTGGTGAGTGGTGTGTGTCTGCTCCATTGCCCCGCCTCGCGTCGCCGATGTCGGTGCAGCAGCCTAGAGGTACCGGCCGCGTCCCGGCTACGCAGGCCGGACGGCGAGGTGGACCACGTCGGGGACGCCCCGGGCAACCGGGACCTCTTCGGTCCGTACCCCGCTGAATCCGGCATTCCGCAATGACTCTTCGAAATCGGCGGAGGGCCGGGCCGACCAGACGGCGAGCACGCCGCCGGGGTTCAGCCGCTCCATGCAGGCGGCCAACCCCTCGGCCCCGTAGAGGGATTCGTTGTCCCTGGTGACCGTCCAGTCCGGGCCGTTGTCGATGTCCAGACAGAGCGCGTCGTAGTGGTCGGGGGAGGTGCGGAGGTACTCCACGAGGTCCGTGTGCAGGATCACGGTCCGCTCGTCGGCGAGCGCCGCCCCGGAGATCGCGGCCAGCGGTCCCTGCCGGTGCCAGTCGACGATGGCCTCCTCGCGCTCGGCGACGACGATCCGCCCCCAGCGCCGGTCGAGCGCGGCGTGCGCCAGCGAGAAGCCGACCCCGAGGCCGCCGATGAGCAGCGAGGCCCCCGGCCGGGCCGCCTCGGGCAGCGCGGCCATCGCGGCGTCCACGAGCAGCCGCTCCGAGCGCCCGTCGGAGGTGTCCATCAGGAACGTGCCGTTGGCGATGATCTCGAAGTGGTCGGCGCGCCTGCGCAGCACCACCTCTCCGTACGGTCCCTCGCGGCGGTCGAGGGTGACGGGGCTGGACATCAGGTTGCACTCCGCTCTCGTCTCGGCAGCTGGGCTCCCATCCTGGCGGGGGGACGCGGGCCGGGACAAACGGGTTGCGGGGCGCGCGGCGGTCACGGGGAGGTCGGCGGGCCGCCTTCCGGGAGGGCGTCGAGGACGCGCCGGAGGGCGGGCGGGACGGAGCCGTCCCGGGCGATCACGAGGCGGTCGCCGTACGTGACGGCGTACTGGAACCCGTCGCGGACCGGCTCGTCGGCCGGGCGGTCGGGCACGCGCGCGAACGCCGGGTCCTCCAGGGCGGCGCGCAGGGCCGCCGTCCCGGCGGGCGCGACCCGGCCGGTCTTCCGGTCGGGGCGGCCGGGGGAGGAGAGCGTCCAGGTGCCGTCGTGGCGGACGACGAGCGTGTTGCGGACGCCCGCGAAGCCGCCGGTGACGGTGACCTCGACGAGGACGTCCTCGCTCCGGGGCGCGTCGGTGGCGGTGGCCGGGGGCGTCGGGGTGGCCGTCCCGGACGGGCTCGCGGCCGTCGGTGTCGGGACCGGCCCCGTCCGGGAGGTGCTCGGGCTCGGGCTCGCGGGGGGTGCTTCCTGGGCCGCCTCCCCGCAGCCGGCGGACCCGGCCGTCAGGGCCGCCGAGAGGAGCAGGACGCCGATCCACCGTCCCCGTACCGCATGCGTCATGGACCGAGCATGCACCTCCGCGAGGCTCTCCGCAGCGGGACGCTCAGTTCTCCGCCCGGACGATTCCGGTGATCCGGCAGCGGTAGCGCCAGTCGAGCGAGCCGTAGAGCGCGAGGCCGTCGCTGGTCGCCGCGAGGATCCCGGTGGTGGCGCCGGCCCGCGCGGCGGCCGCCTCCAGGGTGCGCATGACGTGGGCGCCGAGGCCGCGCCGCCGGTGGGCGGGGTCGGTCTCGATCTGGTCGGCGACGGCGGTGGCGCCGGTCGGGGCGATCTGCCCGCGCGCGGCGAGGGTCCCGTCGGGGGCGAGGACGCGGACCCGGACGACGCCGTCGCGCACCTCGGTCGTCGAGGCGTACCCCTCGGGCGGGGCCGGGCGGGCGCCCGCGGCGAGCGGCTTGGTCATCATGAAGCCGGGGTCGTCGGGGACCGTCCAGTCGGCGGTGATCCAGGGCGCGACCTCCTCCGGCGGGGCCATCACCTTGAGCCAGGCGTACGGCTCGGTGATCGCGGCGCACAGGTGCCCCACGGAGGCCGCGTCCGGGTGGGGCAGCACGTGGCGGAAGACGTGCCGGGGCTGTCCGACCGCGATGCGGTAGCCCCAGGGGCGGGGCTCGGCGGGCGGGGTGCCCCGGGAGGCCGTCCAGCCCGCGACCCAGGCCGAAGTAATAGCTGAAATATCCATGTAGCTATTACATCCACAGGTGGGCGCCGCAGGGAGAAGTGATCGCTCAGAGCGAACAGGCCCGGGGGAACAATCCTCGGCTCACGTGCATTGAGTCGGTACAGCTCAACTTGACTGCCGAAGGGGAGATCATGGCTTCTGAGTCCATGGCGTCCGCGCCGCTGACACTGCCCGTGCTGCCGCTCGACGACGAGGTCGTGCTGCCCGGCATGGTCGTGCCGCTGGACCTGTCCGACAACGAGGTGCGGGCCGCCGTCGAGGCCGCGCAGGCCGCCGCCCGTCCCGGCGCGGGGAAGCCCCGCGTGCTGCTCGTGCCCCGCGTCGACGGCACCTACGCCGCCACCGGCGTCCTCGGCACCGTCGAGCAGGTCGGCCGCCTCGCCGACGGCGACCCCGGCGCCCTCGTGCGCGGTCGCGGGCGGGTGCGGATCGGCGCCGGGACCACCGGCCCCGGCGGCGCGCTCTGGGTGGAGGGGAGCGCGGTCGAGGAGACCGTGCCCGACCCGCTGCCCGGCTCCGTCGCCGAGCTGGTCAAGGAGTACAAGGCGCTCGCCACCAGCTGGCTCAGGAAGCGCGGCGCCTGGCAGGTCGTCGACCGCGTCCAGCAGATCGAGGGCGTCGGCGCCCTCGCCGACAACTCCGGCTACTCTCCCTTCCTCTCCGTCGAGCAGAAGGTCGCGCTCCTGGAGACCGCCGACCCGGTCGCCCGCCTCAAGCTCGCCACCGCCCAGCTCCGCGAGCACCTCGCCGAGCAGGAGGTCGCCGAGACCATCGCCAAGGACGTCCAGGAGGGCGTCGACAAGCAGCAGCGCGAGTTCCTGCTCCGCCGCCAGCTCGACGCCGTCCGCAAGGAGCTGCGCGAGCTGAACGGCGAGTCGGAGGGTGACGAGTCCGACGACTACCGCGCCCGGGTGGAGGCCGCCGACCTGCCCGAGAAGGTGCGCGAGGCCGCCCTCAAGGAGGTCGAGAAGCTGGAGCGGTCCAGCGACCAGTCCCCGGAGGGCTCCTGGATCCGCACCTGGCTCGACACCGTCCTCGAACTGCCCTGGAACGAGCGGACCGAGGACCGGTACGACATCCCGGGCGCCCAGGCGGTCTTGGACGCCGAGCACGCGGGCCTGGAGGACGTGAAGGAGCGCATCACCGAGTACCTGGCGGTGCGCAAGCGGCGCGCCGAGCGCGGCCTCGGGGTCGTCGGCGGCCGTCGCGGCGGCGCGGTCCTCGCGCTCGTCGGCCCGCCCGGCGTCGGCAAGACCTCGCTCGGCGAGTCCGTCGCCCACGCCATGGGCCGGAAGTTCGTGCGGGTCGCCCTCGGCGGCGTACGGGACGAGGCGGAGATCCGCGGCCACCGGCGCACCTACGTGGGCGCGCTGCCCGGCCGGATCGTGCGGGCGATCAAGGAGGCCGGGTCCATGAACCCGGTGGTCCTCCTGGACGAGATCGACAAGGTCGGCTCCGACTTCCGGGGCGACCCGGCGGCGGCGCTCCTCGAAGTCCTCGACCCGGCGCAGAACCACACCTTCCGCGACCACTACCTGGAGGTCGAGCTCGACCTCTCCGACGTGGTCTTCCTCGCCACCGCCAACGTCCTGGAGGCGATCCCGGAGGCCCTGCTCGACCGCATGGAGCTGGTCAGGCTCGACGGCTACACCGAGGACGAGAAGGTCGTCATCGCCCGAGACCACCTGCTGCCGAGGCAGCTGGAGCGGGCTGGCCTGGAGTCCGGCGAGGTCGTCCTGGAGGAGGCGTCGCTGCGGAAGCTGGCCGGGGAGTACACCCGCGAGGCCGGGGTCCGCACCCTGGAGCGGTCGATCGCCCGGCTGCTGCGCAAGGTCGCGGCCCAGCACGAACTGGGCGACCGGGAGCTGCCGTTCACGGTCGGCCCCGACGACCTGCGGGAGCTGATCGGCCGGCCGCACCACGTGCCGGAGTCCGCGCAGGACCCCGCCGAGCGGCGGACGGCGGTGCCCGGTGTCGCCACCGGCCTCGCCGTGACCGGCGCGGGCGGCGACGTCCTCTTCGTGGAGGCGTCCCTGGCCGACCCGGAGACCGGTGCGGCCGGGCTGACCCTCACCGGTCAGCTGGGCGACGTCATGAAGGAGTCCGCGCAGATCGCGCTCTCCTTCCTCCGCTCGCACGGCGCGGAGCTGGAGCTGCCCGTCACCGGCCTGAAGGACCGGGGCGTGCACATCCACTTCCCGGCGGGCGCGGTCCCGAAGGACGGTCCGAGCGCGGGCATCACGATGACGACCGCGCTGGCCTCGCTCCTGAGCGGCCGCCAGGTCCGCACGGACGTGGCCATGACCGGCGAGGTCTCCCTCACCGGGCGGGTCCTGCCCATCGGCGGCGTGAAGCAGAAGCTGCTCGCCGCGCACCGGGCGGGCATCACCACGGTGGTGATCCCCAAGCGGAACGAGGCGGACCTGGACGACGTCCCGGCCGAGATCCTGGAGAAGCTGGAGGTCCACCCGGTGACGGACGTCCGGCAGGTCCTGGAGATCGCCCTGTCCCCGGCGGAGGTGCCGGTGGGCGCGGCGGCCTGACGTTCCTCGCGCGCTCACGGCGGCGGGGCGCCTTCCTCACGGAGGGCGCCCCGCCGCCGTCGTGCGAATGCCTAGAGAGTGGGGCGGCGGCGGCCCAGGAGGAGGGTGCCACCGCCGAAGGCGGCCAGGGCGGCCCCGCCCGCGAGGGCGAGGGGCAGCGGGGAGCCGGGGGCCTCGGCGCCCTCCGAGGAGAGGACCGGGGGCCGCTCGTCGCCGCCGTGCCCGGCGTGGCTCACGGTGGAGAGCTCCGTGCCCGCCGCGATCTCGGCCTCGCTCGGCGCCTCGGCGGCCTCGGCGGCCTCGGCGGCCCCGGCGGCCCCGGTCGCCGAGGCACCGCCGAAGGTGACGTCCGAGCAGCTGTAGAACGCCTCGGGGCTGTCGCTGCGCTGCCAGACCTTGTAGACGACGTGACGGCCGGTGCGGGCCGGCAGGGTGCCCGTGAAGGCGTAGTGGCCGTCGGTGGCGGTGCGGGTCGTGGCGTACACGGCGACGGGGGTCGCGTCGAGGTCCGACCACTTCAGGGGCTGCGTGGGGTCGTAGCCCTGCTTGGTGAGGTAGACGGTCATGGTGCCCTGGTGCGGCGCGGTGACCCGGACCCTGAAGTCGAAGGAGCCCGCGGCGACCGGCGTCGCCGGCCAGTCGGTCCTGGCCCAGTCCAGGGCACGGTACTTCTCGCGGTTGGCCGAGCAGAGCCTGCCGTCGGGGATGAGCGCCCGGTGCTTGCCGTCCGCGTGGGCGATGTTGACCTCGTTCCAGTCGTACAGCGGCTGGGTTCCGGAGTCGGCGACGAGGTCCTTGCAGACCTGGGAGTCGGGGGACTCGGGCCCCTCGGCGTAACAGGCGGCGATCCGGCTGACGGGGTTGAAGACGGCTCCGTGGGCGCTCGCGGCGGTGGGCGTGAGGGCGACGAGCGCGGTGGCCGCGGACAGGGCGGCGACGCCGGCGGCGGTGCGGCGGTGGGACCTCATGGGCGGGCTCTCTCTCGTGCGTGGGGGAGTACGGGACGAGCGGTGAGGACAACGGGCGGCGCGGGCAGGGGAGTTGAGCCCGGGTCCGACCGCCGTAGAGCCTCGCATTGGTCCATACCAATGGGCAAGGGGGTGGGTGGAAAAAGCCGCGCGGCGCCCGCCCGGGTGCCGCCGCACCCGGGAGACCGCCGCACGGGGACGGAGGGCCTCAGCCGTTCGCGAGCGCCTGGACCCGCGAGTAGTCGCCGTTGAAGTGGTTGTGGTCGCCGACCGTCGGGCCCGTCGACGTGTACTGCCACATCGTGTAGTACGGCCAGCCCGCCGGGAGTTCGCCGACCTCGGAGGCGTACCGCGCGATCCACAGCGGGTTGGTGGTGGCGAAGCCGGAGTAGTTGCCGGTGCACTGCTTCCACCAGCTCGTGGCGGTGTAGATCACCGGGTCGCGGCCGGTGCGGTACTTATAGCGGTTCACGAAGTCCCGGATCCAGGCGACCATCCCGGACTGCGTCTTGCCGTAGCAGGTCGCGCCGTACGGGTTCCACTCCATGTCGAGCGCGCCGGGCAGGGTCTTGCCGTCCCTCGACCAGCCGCCGCCGTTGTTCACGAAGTAGTCGGCCTGGGCCGCGCCCGACGCGGTGTCCGGGGTGGCGAAGTGGTACGTGCCCCGGATCATGCCGACGTCGTACGAGCCGTTGTACTGCTGCGTGAAGTACGTGTTCTTGTAGTACGTGCCCTCCGTGGCCTTGACGTAGGCCCACCGGACGCCGCTGTTCCACAGCGTGGACCAGGCCACGTTCCCCTGGTGGCCGGAGACGTCCACGCCCTCCGTCTGGACGGCCTGGACCGAGACGCCGCCGGGCCTTCCGCCCTGGCCGTCGTGCTTGATCACACCCATGCCCATGTACGCGGAGCCGCGGGCGGGGGCGGCGGAGGGAGCGGCGGCGGACCCGGTGCCGGCCGTGCCGGCCGCGCCTGCCGGGGAGGAGAGGGCGAGGGGCAGGAGGAGGGCCAGGGTCGCGAGCGCGGCGCCGGCGAGGGACTTTCCGGATCTGTGCACGGACATTGCGTGCCTCCGAAAGGCTCGGTGGGGAGTCGATGAGGAGTCGGCGGGGAGCGTGACCGGCAGTCCTGGTGTGGACATGTCAGCAACGACGACGCTACGCACGTAGACCCGTCCGTGGAAGAGGGGCCGGGTGCCGCCGTTGGTCTACTCCTGCGAAATACTGGGGGAGCTGCGGCGATGGCCGCGCCCGGAAGAAACTTTCAGCGACCGGAAAGCGCGCGAGGGGTGCTGACGTGCACGGAAGCGGTACGGGGAGGGAAGGCGGGGCCGGCACCGGAAGTGGTGTGGACCGTGAGTTCCTCGCCCTCGAACGCGAACTGGCGGTCTTCCTGCGGCGCGCCCGCGCCCAGTCCGGCGAGATGGCCCGCGAGGTCCACCCCGAACTGGAGCCCGCCGCCTACGGACTCTTCGTCCGCCTCGACGAGGCGGGACCCCAGCGCGCCACCGAACTCTCCGCGTACTTCGGCGTCGGCAAGGCGACCATGAGCCGCCAGCTCCGTGCCCTGGAGCAGCTCGGCCTCGTCGCCCGCGATCCGGACCCCGCCGACGGCCGCGCCTCGCTCGTCCGGCTCACCGAGGAGGGCCGGAACCGCTTCCGGCACGTCCGCGACGCCCGCCGGGAGCGCTACGTCCGCAAGCTCGTCGCCTGGGATCGGGCCGAGGTCGCCGAGCTGGCCCGGCTCCTCCACCAGTTCAACGTGCGCTCCGAGGGCTGACGGGCCGGGCGGGACCGGGCGACCGGGGGCCGCCGGGCCGCACCGGCCCCTCACAGCTCGACGTACACCGCCGTCGCGTCGTCGTGCGGCTTCCCGCGCCGCTCCCCGCGCACCGGAGCGCCCTCCGCCTCCAGGTCGCGGACCCGGCGCAGCAGCCCGTACGCCCCCTCCTTCCGCAGCACCCCGACGCAGTCGCCCCAGTCGCCCGCGCCGAACCGCTCCACCCAGCGGCTCGCCCCGTCGCTCAGCGCCGCCAGCGACCGGACCCGCGCCCTCGGGGTCGTACCGGTCACCGCCCGCTCCGCGACCGCCGGGTCGGCGGCCGCCGTGAAGAAGCCGCCCTCCCGGTTCCGCAGCCGGTCCGTCGCCGCCACCGAGCGCAGCACCTCGTCCGGCACCCGGTCGAGCCGGTCGTCGAGCACCGCCCGTACGCTCCCGTCCGGGGCCTCCAGGAGGAGCGCCGCGTCCGACAGGACGAGATGCTCGACGACGCGGTCGTCCCACCGCGCGAAGGCCACCGTCGCCTGGGGCGTGCGCACGTGAGAAAGGTCACAGGTCCCGCGGTGGGCGTCCGCGGTGCGCCGGATTGCCGCCGCCAGGATCCCGGTGAGCGGCATCTCGGGCCGGGAAGCGGACAGTTCGGTCAAAGCCCCGCCCAGTCGGGCGGTGAACCACGGGACCGTGTGCACACAACCGTCATCACCGACGGGCGGAGTGACGCCGTCGAGCACGACGACCGTCCCTCCCCGGCCCGAGACGGGCAGGGCAGCGGCTGCCCAGTCCTCGTTGGGGCGTTCGGGACTGCCGGGAAGGGTGGCCACCTCGCTGCGCATGCCGTCCAGTGTGCCCGGGCCGGAACGGCCCCTTCACGACACCTCCCCACAGCCGGAAAAGGCCTGTACCAACCCCGCGCGCGCGAGACGCGGGGCGGAAGCGGCGGCTCCGGCCGACTGCGGGCGGGCATACTGCCAAAGCCCGCGCGGAAGATCCAACCGGGGCCCCCGCGCGGCCCGTCCCGCGCGCGGCCGCGAGTTGTTCGCCAACTCATGAGTGTTGTTCACTCGTTCGGGTGGCGGTGCGGCCGATGCGCGCCCCCTACCCAGAAGCGCTGGAATGGTCGGAAGCCGTACCAGGGGTGGGGGCGCTCCATGTGACCGGTCGTCACCTCTGCTTTGTGGGCGGACGAGTCAAGAATGCGAGCACCGGTGCAGAAGAAGCGGCCTCGGAGCAAGAACGGCACGGGCAGCCAGTCTCCCGTCGACCCGTCGGCCACCGCCGTCCCCGCAGGAGCCGCCGTTCCCGCAGGACCCGCTGCCCCCGCAGGGCCCACGGGCCGTGCCAAGCGCGTCCGCAACCGGCTCGTCGCCGGCGTCGCCCTCGTCGGCGTCACCGTCCTCGCCGCCGGAGCCCCCGCGGTCCTCGCCGCCTCCGCCGACCTCACCGAGTCCCAGCGGCTCGTCACCCTCGCCGAACTCGACCGGCAGGCCGTCACCCTCGCGCACTCCCTCGCCGACGAGCGCGACGAGGTCGTCGCCTACATCGCCGCGGGCCGTGACGACCAGCCCGGCGACAGCAAGGACAAGCGGCAGATCACCAGCGCCCGTTCGGCCCGCGTCGACCGGCAGATGGACGAGATCCGGCCCGCCGCCCCCGCCGAACTCCGCCGTGACCTCGCCGGCGTCCCCTCCGTCCGGCGTGCCGCGCTCACCGGCAAGGGCACCGCCCTGGAGGCCCACAAGGCGTACACCGACGTCATCGGCAAGCTCCAGGCCCTCGCCGACGAGCTCGCCGAGAAGACCCCGGCCCGCGCCTCCGACGCCGCCCTCACCGAGGCCACCCGCGCCCCCGCCGCCCTCGGCCGCGCCGTCGAGCAGGCCTCCGCCACCCGCGGCCTCCTCCTCGCCGCGCTCGCCGTCCCGCAGCCCGAGCCCACCGGCGACGTCCGCTACGACCCCGAGACCGACAGCTACGTCCCCGAGGAACCCGAGGGCGCCGCCGAGGCGAACCGCGCCCGCGACGCCCTCACCGCCGCCGCCCAGCAGGCCCGCGTCCGTGAACTCGCCGCCCTCGGCGACTTCGACCAGTCGGCCGGCACCGTCGCGCGCGACTCCCTCGCCGCCACCGTCGCCGGACCCGAGGTCAAGACCGCCGAGCGCTCCCTCGCCGCCCTCACCGACCAGCCGAAGCTGTCCGAGGCCGAGCGCGAGACCGCCCCCGCCTCCCTGGAGGCCGCGCTCTCCGCCCGCATCGAGCAGATGCGCGGGGTCGAGTCCGCCCTCTCCACCGAGCGGGTCGAGCGGATCGCCGCCCTGCGCGACGACGACGTCACCGCCCTCGAACTGCGCATCGCCTTCCTCGGCGGCTGCCTGCTCGTCGCGATCGGCATCTCCACCTACGTCGCCCGCACGCTCACCCGGCCGCTCGCCGTGCTCCGCATCGGCGCCGCCCGGCTCGCCGCCGCGCCCGAGCCGCACACCGAGGAACCGGTCCGCTTCACCGGCCGCAACGACGAGTTCACCCAGGTCGTGCGCTCCCTCAACACGCTCAGGGCCAAGCTCGCCGGGCACGCCGCCCAGAGCGAGCGGCTCGCCGCGGAGAACGACGACCTGGCCGCCACGAAGGAGGCCGTGGGCGCCGAACTCGCCGCCCAGCGCGCCGACCTCCAGGGCCGGGTCGCGCTCCTCACCGCCGACCTGGAGCGGCTGCGCGGCACCGTCCAGCACACCTTCGTGAACCTCTCCCTGCGCAGCCTCGGCCTCGTCGAGCGACAGCTCGGCGTCATCGAGAAGCTGGAGGAGCGCGAGCAGGACCCGGACCGCCTCGCCACCCTCTTCAAGCTCGACCACATGGCGACCGTCATGCGTCGCCACAGCGAGAACCTCCTGGTCCTCGCCGGGCACGAGCACGGCCACGGCCACGCGGGACCGGTCCCGCTGGTCGACGTGCTGCGCGCCGCCGTCAGCGAGATCGAGCGGTACGAGCGGGTCACCATCCAGTCCCTGCCGCCGCACGCCCAGATCGCGGGCTTCGCCGCCGACGACCTGAGCCACCTCGTCGCCGAACTCCTGGAGAACGCCACGGCGTTCTCGCCGCCGGACGCCGAGGTCCAGCTCTCCGGCTGGCTCCTGGAGAGCGGCGAGGTGATGCTCTCCGTCCAGGACTCCGGCATCGGCGTCGCCCCCGCCCGCCTCACCGACCTCAACGCGCGCCTCGCCGAGGCCGACCCGGAGGCCTTCGACGGCGAGGGGCTCGGCATGCGCGTCGTCGCCGTCCTCGCCGCCCGCCACGGGGTCCGCGTCCAGCTGCGGGACCAGCAGCAGGGCGGCACCGCGGCCGTCGTCGTCCTGCCGCTGCCCCTGCTGCCGACCGCCCCGCCGACGGCCGTGCCCGATCCCGTACGGGTCGGGGGCACCGCGCCCTCGATCCAGCTGCCCGGCTCGGTCGCGGAGGCCAACTCCAACACGCTGCCGTCCCGCACCCGGGACCCGCTCGTGGACGCCGCGGAGCGCGCGTTCCAGGCGGCGGAACAGGAGCAGGAGCAGGAGCGCGGGCAGGAGCAGGAGCGCGGGCAGGAGCAGGCCCCGACGGCCCCCGCCCCCGGCACCGAGCCCGCCCCCGCCCCCGCCCCCGAGCCCGTCGTCGGGTCCGTCTCCGAGACGACCCTCCAGGTCCGGCTGCCCGACCCGCCGCCGGAGCCCGACGCCCACGCCCGCGCCGCCGAGGAGCCGTACGAGCGGCTCCCCGAGGAGCCGGTCACCGCACGGGCTCCCGAAGCACCCGCGGCGCCCGAAGCGCCCGCCGTACCCGCGCCGCCCGCGGCACCCGCCCCGGCCTCTGACCCGGCCGTACCCGGGCCGCGCCCCGCCCAGTGGGAGCGCGTCACCGACAAGGGCCTGCCCAAGCGCACCCCGCAGGTCGTCCGCCAGCCCGAGGCGCCGAAGACCCCCCGTCAGGGCGGCGTCGACGCCGAGGCCCTGCGCCGTCGGCTCGGCGGGTTCCACCAGGGTGCGAAGGAGGGCCGCCGGGACGTGGCGGCCGAGATAGCCGGAAGCACCGCACGTACAGGGGAGAACACGGGGGACACCGTCGAGGAGGCACACAGTTGACCGCGACCGGAACATTCGGACTGAGCACGGAAGCCCGCAACCTGCAATGGCTGCTGGGCAATCTCGTCGAGGAGGTGCCCGGCGTCCGCTCGGTCGCCGTCGTCTCCTCCGACGGACTGCTGCTGCTCTCCTCCGACCCGGCAGTCCAGCAGGAGACGGCCGCCGACGACGCGGGCCGTGCCGCGGGGCCGCGCGGCTCCAGCGCCGACCTGGCCACCATCGTCTCGGGCATCGGCAGCCTGACCGTCGGCGCCGCCCGCCTGATGGACGGCGGCGGGGTCAAGCAGACGATGGTCGCGATGGAGGACAGCAGCGTCCTCGTCATGTCGATCAGCGACGGCTCCCTGCTCGGCGTGCACGCCACGCCCGACTGCGACATGAGCGTCGTGGCGTACCACATGGCCCTGTTCGTGGGCCGTGCCGGACACGTACTCACCCCCGAAGTCCGCAGCGAGCTGCGCAAGTCGATGGAGAGCACCCAGTGACGGCCATGTCCGCCGACTCCGCCTTCAAGCTGCCGGTACGCGGAGAGGGGCGCCGCCCCGCGCGCGTGCGCCCCTACTCGCTCACCGGCGGCCGCACCCGCTTCGGCCACGTCCTGCTCGTCGAGACCTTCGTCGCCGCCCTGGAGGCGCCGGCCACCCGCAAGGTCCTGACGGACGGCGGGCCGGCCGCCCGCGGGCTGATGCCCGAGATGCGGGCCATCGTCGAGATCTGCCGCCGGATGCGGACCGTCGCGGAGATCTCGGCGCTCCTGAAGATGCCGTTGGGAGTCGTCCGGGTGCTGCTCAGCGACCTGGCCGACCAGGGAAAGATCCGTGTGTACGGGACCGGTCACGGCACCGGCCAGCCCGATCGCGCGCTCCTCGAAAGGGTGCTGAGTGGACTCCGTCGTCTCTGACGCCACCGCCGTCTCCGAATCCCCGGTGGACCTTCCGGCGGACGCCCCGTCGGACTCCCGGTCGATCGCCGGGATCCCCGCCCAGCCGCACCCGGAACCGCGCGAACCGGACGCCGAGGACGGCGCCCAGGACTGGCAGCTCGACCACACCCGGGCCCCGATAGCCACGAAGATCGTGGTCGCGGGCGGCTTCGGCGTGGGCAAGACCACCTTCGTCCGCGCGGTCTCGGAGATCACCCCGCTCCAGACCGAGGCGCTGATGACCCGGGCGAGCGAGGACACCGACGACCTCACGGCCACGCCGGACAAGCTCACCACCACCGTGGCGATGGACTTCGGCCGGATCACGCTCGACAACGACCTGGTCCTGTACGTCTTCGGCACGCCCGGCCAGCAGCGTTTCTGGTTCATGTGGGACGACCTGGTGCGCGGCGCGATCGGGGCGATCGTGCTCGCCGACACCCGGCGGCTCACCGACTGCTTCCCGGCCCTGGACTACTTCGAGAGCTGCGGGATCCCCTACATCGTGGCCGTCAACCACTTCGAGGGAACCGAGCGGTTCGAGCCGGAGGACGTCAGGGAGGCCCTGACGGTGCCCCCGGGCGTCCCCGTGGTGATCATGGACGCGCGCAAGCGCTACAGCGTCGTCGAGACCCTGCTCTCCATGGTCGCCCACGCGCTCGAAGCGACCCCCGAATAGCCTCCCCCCGCACGCACGTCACGCCAGGAGCCCCGCCCATGCGGAAGATACTCATAGTCGGCGCCGGCCAGTCCGGCCTCCAGCTCGCCCTCGGACTCCAGTCGAAGGGGTACGAGGTCACCCTCATGTCGAACCGGACGGCGGACGAGATCCGCTCCGGTCGCGTCATGTCCACCCAGTGCATGTTCGACACCGCCCTCCAGCACGAGCGCGACCTCGGCCTCGGCTTCTGGGAGTCCCAGGCCCCGCGCATCGAGGGCCTCGGCGTCTCCGTCGCCGCCCCCGACGCGAGCCGCGCGGTCGACTGGGTCGGCACGCTCAACGGGTACGCCCAGTCCGTCGACCAGCGCGTGAAGATGGCCGGCTGGATGGAGACCTTCGCCCAGCGCGGCGGCCAGCTCGTCATCCACGGCGCCGCCGTCGGCGACCTCGACTACTTCTCGCGCAGCTACGACCTGGTCCTCGTCGCCGCGGGCAAGGGCGAGCTGGTCTCCATGTTCGGCCGGGACGCCGAGCGTTCCCCGTACGCCGAGCCGCAGCGCGCCCTGGCCGTCGCCTACGTCCACGGCCTCGGCCCGCGCCCCGAGCACCCCGACTTCGACGCGGTCCGCTGCAACCTCGTGCCGGGCGTCGGCGAGCTCTTCGTCATGCCGACCCTGACCACCGGCGGCCGCGCCGACATCCTCTTCTGGGAGGGGATCCCCGGCGGCCCCCTCGACGTCTTCCAGGGCGTCAAGGACCCGTCCGAGCACCTCGCGCTGACGCTGGAGCTCATGGAGACGTACACCCCCTGGGAGTACGCGCGGGCCACCAAGGTCGAACTCACCGACGCGGGCGGCACCCTCGCCGGCCGGTACGCGCCGACCGTCCGGAACCCGATCGGCCGCCTCCCCGGCGGCGGACTCGTCCTCGGCGTCGCCGACGTCGTCGTCGCCAACGACCCGATCACCGGACAGGGCTCCAACTCGGCGTCCAAGTGCGCCGCCGCGTACCTCGCCGCGATCGTCGAGCACGGCGACCGGCCCTTCGACGAGGAGTGGATGCGGTCCGCGTTCGACCGCTACTGGCAGACGGCCCAGCACGTCACCAAGTGGACGAACGCCATGCTCGCCCCGCCGCCGGAGCACGTCCTCAACCTCATCGGCGCGGCCGGCCAACTCCAGCCCGTCGCCGACCGCATCGCGAACGGCTTCAACGACCCGGCCGACTTCGAGAACTTCTTCTTCGACCCGGAGAAGGCCTCGGCCTACCTGGCCTCGGTCACCGCCGCCTGACGGACGCCGACTTCCGGGCGGGCCGGAGCGGATGACACCGCTCCGGCCCCGGACCTCCGGTCGCTCGCGTAAGCTCGGGCGGTCCGTCGGTCGGGTGGGGCGAGGAGTGGAAGTGACCAGTACGCGCAGGCTGTTCCTGGGGGCGTTCACGGCGGGGGCCGTGACGGTGGTCGCCGGTTCGGGGACCGCGTCGGCGGCCGAGGAGGCCGAGCAGGCCGGCCAGGCCGAGGGGGACGTGACGTATCCGGGCGAGGTGCGGGCCCGCAACTTCCGCACCGAGGGCGGCACGACCTCGACGTTCAGGACCGTCTCCACGACGGCGACGTCGAAGCTGCACGCCCTGACCGTGCACCAGGACGGGGTGGCGGGCGACGGCGTCGCCCTCAACGTCACCTCCGCCAACCCGTACGACTCGGCGATGTACCTGTCGGGGACGGAGAAGAACCGGGGCACGCTCAAGATCCTGCACCGGGGCCACGCCGACGCCTCCGACGCGGGAGCCGCGGCGATCTCCGTCTACCTGGACACGGACGGCGTCACCGACGGGTCCGGCGGCACCGCCGCCCAGGGCATCTACGTCACCCAGAGCACCGGCCCCACCAAGGGCAACCTCCTCACGCTGCGGAACAACGGCGTGGACGACTTCGTCGTGAAGGGCTCCGGCGCGGTCGGCGTCGGCCTCGCGATCGGCGCGACCCCGCGCGGCCGCGTCGAGATCGCCCAGCGCACCTCCCTCATTGGCCTGCTCATGCAGGCCAACGAGGACGCCAACAGCCGCCTGGTCGAGATCCGCGACCGCACGGGCACCGCGAAGCTGCGCGTGCTCAACAGCGGCGCCCTGGCCGTCCACAACGCCATGTTCGGCGTCACGAGCGGGGAGGCGTACGGCGGCGGCGACGGCGTCATCGGCATCCGCAACGCCACCACCGTCCCCACCGCGAACCCGGCGAACGGCGGCGTCCTCTACGCCGAGGGAGGCGTCCTCAAGTGGCGCGGCCCCTCCGGCGCCGTGACCGAGATCGGAGGGGCCTGACCGTGGAACTCACCCCCGAGCAGCTCGTGTCGGAGTTCCAGGACGCCGTCATGGAGCTGTACTTCGCCCGCAAGCGCATCGCCCTCCTGGAGGCCGAGAACGCGGCCCTGCGGGAACATCTGGCCCGCCCCGGGGAACCGGCGCCCGCCACCCCGGAGGGCTGACGGCAAAAACCCGGTCGAGCCGGAGGGGCGTGCCGGGCGATGATGCCGGCATGCCCCTCAAGGAAACCCTCGCCCGTGTGGACGCCGATCTGGCCGCGGGACGGGTGCCCGCGGCGCGCCAGCGCCTGCGCGGACTCGTCGGCTCCTACCCCTGGGACCTGACCCTGCGCCGCCGCCTCGGTGAGGTCTACCGGCTGTACGGCGAGCCCGCGGAGGCGGGCCGCTGGACGTACCTCGACGAGGACCGGTCGCCGGACGAGGCCGCAGCGTTCGAGGCGCGGTACCCCTCCGCCCGCCGACGCATGAAGGCCCTGGCCTGGCGGGGCCCCGAGGCGCTCGCGGCGACGCCCTTCGCGGAGCGGCAGCTGGCCCGGGTGCGGGCCGCGTGCTCCGCGGAGGTCGGCCGGCCGCTGGAGTGGGGCGACCCGATCCCTTTCGAGGACGACGACGACCACGAGCAGCCGGCCGGCGGCCGCTTCTCGGGCGTGGTGGCGGGGGCCGGATGCTTCCTCGGGTCCCTCGTGATGATCGGGATCTGGGTGAGGGGGCTCGTCGCCCTCTGGGACTGACCGGCGCTCACGCCGCTCCGCCGCCCCGTGGTCACCGGTGGTCGTACCCCTCGTCGGAACCGTCCCTCGCCCCCGGCGGCAGCTCCGGGGGCGTGTACGCGGCCAGCGCCTCGCCGTCCGGGTCCGGGCGGACGGCGCCGAGCAGCGGGTTGGCGGCCACGGGGGAGACCTTCACCCGGCCGCCGGGGCGCGGTGCCTGCACGACCAGGCCCTCCCCGAGGTAGAGCGCCACGTGCGTGGCGCCGGGGAAGTAGACCACCAGGTCGCCGGGGCGCAGCTCGGAGAGCGGCACCCGGGGCAGCTCCGCCCACTGCTCCTGGCTCGTGCGCGGGATCGTGCGGCCCGCCGCCGCCCACGCCCGCTGGGTGAGCCCCGAGCAGTCGTACGACTCCGGGCCCTCGGCGCCCCACTCGTACGGCTTGCCCAGCTGTTCCACGGCGAAGCGCAAGGCCTCCCCGCCCGCCCGTGACGGGGTGCGGAGGCCGTCGAGGACCCCCGAGTCGAGCAGCTCGCGCTGGGCCCCGGCGGTCTGGGTCCGCTCCAGTTCGGTGAGGCGGGCGAGCTGCCGGGGGCTCAGGGAGGCGAGCAGCCGCTCGACCTCGCGCAGCCGGGCCGTGACCGCGTCCCGCTGCGTGCGCCGCGTGGCCGCGAGGGACTGCTGCTTGTCCAGCGCCTTGCGGGAGGCGCTCGCGAGGGCGCCGGCCCGGCGCTCGGCCTCCTTCAGCCGGGTGACGGTGCCGAGCCGCTCGCGCGCCGCACGGGCCATCAGGTGCGCCTGGTCCAGGGCGGCCTGCGGATCGGGGGCGAGGAGCAGCCGCAGGTACGAGGAGAGTTCGGTCCTGCCCCGGTACTGCTCTCTGGCGAGCAGCCCGATCTCGGCGCGGCTGCGGGCGAGCGCCGTCCGGGTGGCGGTGAGCTCGGCGCTGACCTTCCTGGTGTCGGCGGCCTGGACCTTCAGGGCCTCCTCGGTGGCGTTGTACCGCTCGGTGGCCTCCTCGGCCTGCTGGTAGAGCGTCCGCAGCCGGGTGAGCAGCGCGCCGACGGAGTCGCCGCCGGGCGGCGCCAGGGCGGCGGCGTCGTCCTCCCCGCCCCCGGGCTCCGCGGTCTCCGGCACGGAGGACTCCGCCACCGCCCCCGCGGAGTCCGGGCCGACCGGTTCCGGTGCCGGGTCCGCCGGGCCGGCCGGTTCCCGGGTCGGGTCGGCCCAGGCGATCGGGGCCTCGGCCGGCGGGTCGACGGCCGGGGCCGCCGGTGTCCCGGCGGCCTCGGCCGTCCCCAGCGCCGTCGTCGCGGCGAGCACCCCCGTGCAGACCGTGCGCAGCAGCCTTCGCGACACGTCACCACCTCCACCGGGATGATGACGCCTCACTTCATCCGATTACCGTACGAACCGGGGCGCGCCCCGTCCTCTCACCCGTTCGGCTTGGACCAGGGCCACTTCAGCTCGCGCCGCTCGCGGCCCTCGGGGGCGTACACGTAGACCCAGCCCCGCTGGAGCCCGAGCCGCTTCGTGTACCCCGCGGGCTCCCGGCGGTAGGCGTAGAGCGTCGGCGGGCGCCCGTCGTGGGCCGGCACGGGCACCTCGTACCACTTCGGCGGGTGTCCGGTCGGACCCACGAGGACCGGCAGGACCCGGCCGTCCAGCGGACCGCCGCGAAAGGGGGTGTTCTCGCTTCTCACCCCTCCAGTCTCTCCCGGCCGCCCCCGCCCCACAGCAGATGGGCGGCCTCCCCGGCCAGCGGGACCACCGCGCGGGCCAGGCCCGCCACCGGACCGTCGGGCCGCTCCTGGGCGAGGAGGCGCCTCGCCGCCTCCGCCGTCTCGGCGTCCCGGGCCGAACTCGCCGCGAGCAGCGCGACGAGGTGGTCCACCAGCCAGTCGCGCAGCTCCGCCGCAGGCGGCTGCTTGCCCTCGTCGAGCCAGATCAGCGAGGCCGCCTCCACCGCCGCGATCCAGGTCCGCACCAGCATCCCGAGCAGCGGCCCCGGCCGCTCCACGTCCAGGTGGAGGAAGATCTGCTCGGCGCCCGCCCGGCGCACCTCGTCCACGATCGCGGTCGCCCGCGAGGTCTCCGCGACGCTGCCGCCCCGCAGCAGCGCGCTGAACCCGGCGTCGTGGGTGTCGACGAACGCCAGGTAGCGGTCGAGGACCCGGCCGAGCCGCTCGGTGGCCGGCCCGACGGGCGGCTCGCTGAAGCACCGGTTCAGCGCGTCGGCGGAGGAGCGCAGGGCGGCCTCGTACAGCTGCTGCTTGCCGCCCGGGAAGTAGCGGTAGACGAGCGGCCGCGAGACCCCCGCCGCCTCGGCGACGTCGTCGAGGGAGACGTCCTCGGGCGTGCGGTGCGCGAAGAGCTCCTGCGCCGCTTCGAGGAGCTGGCCGCGCCGCTCCTCGACGCTGAGCCGACGGTAGGCGGGGGAGGCGGCGCTCGTCATGTCCGCAGCGTATCTCCGGCCGGGGCGTCACTCCCTTGCGTCCGACTTGTTGACGTTCCGTCTACCAACGTGTGAGCCTGCTGGAACACGGCGGAAGGAGTTGCGGTGTCGACGTTCGACCTCTACGCGAACGCCCCCGGCGAGCCCGTCTGGGAGGTCCCCGCCACCGGAGCGGCCAGGTTCGGCTGGGAGTACGACGAGGGCCGCGACCGCCTGCTCGCCCTCTACCAGAAGGGCAAGGACAAGCAGTGGGACGGCGCCCTGCGGATCGACTGGGACGTCGAGGTGGATCCGTACGACCCGCTCGGCACCCCCGACGAGGCCATGACGGTCCACGGCACCCGCCACTGGGCCAAGCTGACCGAGAAGGACAAGGGCGACCTGCGCCGGCACTACGCCTCCTGGCAGTTCAGCCAGTTCCTCCACGGCGAGCAGGGCGCCATGATCTGCGCCGCCCGGATCGTCGAGTCCGTCCCCGACCTGGACGCCAAGCTCTACTCGGCCACCCAGACCATGGACGAGGCCCGGCACGCCGAGGTCTACGGCCGCTTCCTGCACGAGAAGATCGGGATGCTCTACCCGGTCAACGACGACCTCCGGGGCCTGCTCGGCGACACCCTGCGCGACTCCCGCTGGGACATGCCCTACCTCGGCATGCAGGTCCTCATCGAGGGCCTCGCCCTGGCCGCCTTCGGCATGATCCGCGACACCACGAACAAGCCGCTGCCCCGGCAGATCCTCGCGTACGTGATGCAGGACGAGGCCCGGCACGTGGCCTTCGGCCGGATGGCGCTGCGCGACTACTACAAACAGCTCACGGACGCCGAACTGCGCGAGCGCGAGGAGTTCGTCATCGAGGGCTGCCACCTGATGCGCGACCGGCTGCGCGGGGTCGAGGTCCTGGAGAACTTCGGCATCCCGCGCCGGGAGGCGGAGGCGATGACGGAGGAGAGCGAGTTCCTGCACCTCTTCCGCAAGCTCCTCTTCAGCCGGATCGTGCCCTGTGTGAAGGACATCGGCCTGTGGGGCG
Organism: Streptomyces sp. NPDC003327; assembly: GCF_053589515.1. Lineage (NCBI taxonomy): Bacteria > Bacillati > Actinomycetota > Actinomycetes > Kitasatosporales > Streptomycetaceae > Streptomyces > Streptomyces sp. NPDC003327. The sequence continues at coordinate 95,666 of NZ_JBSFSA010000006.1, forward strand.
AGCGCCTCCAGAAGGCCTATCTGGACATGGGGGTCTTCGACCTCGGCGACTCCAGCCTGGACCTGCTGATGACGCAGGACGAGGAGATCGCGGAGCGGCTCGACGCCGAGCGGTTCGCGGCGGAGGAGGCCGGGCGCGTCGCCGAGGTGCGGGCGGCCGTCGCCCGGGGCGCTGCGGACGAGGGCGCGCCCTCCCCCGCGACCCCTTAGCTCCGGGCCTCCGCCTCCAGGCGGAGCGCCTCCTCCATCACCGCCCGGGCGATCGGCGCCGCGCTGCCGCCGCCGCTGATGTCGGTCCGGGAGGCCTCCGCGTCCTCGACGACCACGGCGACCGCGACGGCCGGCTGCGCCGAGTCCGCCGCCTGCGCCCAGGCGATGAACCAGGCGTAGGGGGTGCCCGTGTTCCCGAACCCGTGCTGCGCGGTGCCGGTCTTGCCGCCGACCACGGCGCCCGGGATCGCCGCCTTCGTGCCCGTGCCCTCCTCCACCGCCTTCACCATCAGCCGCTGGAGCTGGAGCGCCGTCGACGGGGTCATCGCCCGCCGGTAGCTCTGCCGGCCGGTCCGCTCCACGGTCGTGCCGCCGGACGTCGTCGTCCGGTCGACCAGATACGGCTGGGCGATCTCCCCGTGGTTGGCGACGGCCGCCGCCACCAGCGCCATCTGGAGCGGGGTCGCCGTCGTGTCGAACTGCCCGATCGACGACAGCGCCAGCTGGTCCGGGCTCATCTCCCGGTCGAAGTTGGACTTCGCCACCCAGGACGGCACCCGAAGCCCCGTGTCGTTGAAGCCGAAGCGCTCCACCGCCTCGACCATCCCCGCCAGGCCGACGTCCACCCCCAGACCGGCCATCACCGTGTTGCACGACCACTGGACGGCGTACGCGAGGGACGCGTCCCCGCAGCCCTTCGCCTCGTTCGGGAGCACCTGCCGGGTGCCGGGCAGCACGAAGGGGTCCGGGGTGTCGGTCGGCGCGTCCACGTCCCGTACGACCCCGGCGTCCAGGGCCGCCGCGGCCGTCACGATCTTGAAGGTCGAGCCCGGCGGGTACGTCTGGCGCAGCGCCCGGTTCAGCATGGGCTGGTTCGGCGAGGTGGTGAGCCGCCGCCAGGCCTCCTTGACCTCCCGGCCCGTTCCCGACAGCACCCCCGGGTCGTACGAGGGCGAGCTGACGAGCGCCAGGAGGCGGCCGCTGGCCGGCTCGACCGCGACCACCGCGCCCCGCTTGCCGTCGAGGCCCTTGTAGGCCGCCTGCTGCATCGAGGCGCGGACGGTCGTCACGACGTCCCCGCCCGGCCGGCGGCCCCGGCTGAGGTCGTCCCAGAGCGGCAGCGGGGCCAGCATCGGGTCCGTCCCGGAGAGGAGGTCGTCCTCGGCGTGCTCGACGAGCGTCGTGCCGTACGTCTGGGAGGCGTAGCCGGTCACCGGGGCGTACAGCGGCCCCTGACGGTAGGTCCGCTCCCAGCGGAGCTGCTGGCGGCTGTCCCGCGAGCCGGTCACCGGCTTGCCGTCGACGACGATCTCGCCGCGCGGCTGGGCGTACCGGCTGATCGCGATCCGCCGGTTGGCCGGGTCGTCGTCGAGCTCCTCGGCCTCGAAGAGCATCACCCGGGCCGCGTTGACGAGCAGCGCGACGAGGAGGACGAGACAGAGTCCGGCGGCACGCCGGATGTAGCGGATCACCGGACGCCCTCGCCGACCCTGGCGAGTTCGCCCGTGTCGGCCGCCTCGGGCTGCGGCGCGCGGGCCGAGTCGCTGACCCGGATGAGCAGGGCCACGATCACCCAGTTGGTCACCACGGACGAACCTCCCTGGGCCAGGAACGGCATGGCCATGCCGGTCAGCGGGATCAGTCCCATCACCCCGCCCGCGATGACGAAGACCTGGAGCGCCACGATCGAGGCGAGGCCGATCGCGAGCAGACGGCCGAAGGGGTCGCGCAGCGAGAGGCCGGCCCGGTAGCCGCGGGCGACGAGCAGCGCGTAGAGCAGGAAGAGCGCGGTGAGGCCGACGAGTCCGAGCTCCTCGCCCGCCGTGGCGAGGATGAAGTCGGACTTGGTGGCGAAGCCGATGAGGACCGAGTGGCCGAGGCCGAGGCCGGTCCCGAGCATGCCCCCGGCGGCGAACGCGAAGAGGGACTGCGCGAGCTGCCCCGGGCCGTCGCCCGCCCGGATCGAGGCGAAGGGGTCGAGCCAGTCCTCCACCCGGCTGTGCACGTGGGGTTCGACGGAGCCGATGAGGAACGCCCCGGCGGAGGCGAGGACCAGGCCGATCGCGATCCAGCCGGTCCGGCCCGTCGCCACGTACAGCATGATCACGAAGAGGCCGAAGAAGAGCAGCGAGGTGCCGAGGTCGCGTTCCAGGACGAGGACGCCGACGCTGAGGAGCCAGATCGCCACGATCGGCCCGAGCACCCGCCAGGTGGGGAACTGGAACCTCCAGATCCGGCGGCCGGTGTACGCGAGCGCGTTGCGGTTGGCGGCGAGGTACGCGGCGAAGAAGACCGCCAGCAGGATCTTGGCGAACTCGCCCGGCTGGAAGGAGAGCCCGCCGACCCGGATCCAGATCCTGGCGCCGTTCACCGCCGGGAAGAAGATCGGCAGGATCATCAGGGCGAGGGCGGCGGCCACCGACACGTACGCGTACCCCTGGAGGACGCGGTGGTCGCGGAGCAGCAGCACGACGACGATGAAGAGCGCCACCCCGAGCGTCGACCACACCAGCTGCGTCGCCGCCGCCTGGTCCCTGGGCGTCTCCAGGTCGAGGCGGTAGATGAGCACCAGGCCGAGCCCGTTGAGCAGCACGGCGATCGGCAGCAGCAGCGGATCGGCGTAGGGGGCGCGGAAGCGGACCGCGAGGTGGGCGACGAGCGCGAGGAGCCCGAGACCGGCGCCGTACCGCAGGGCGTCGGGCGGCACGGCGCCGCTGCGGGCGAGGCCGACCTCGGCGTATCCGCAGACGGAGAGCAGGACCGCGCCCACGAGGAGGGAGAGTTCGACGCCCCGGCGTTTGGGGTGACGGATCCCGGGCGGGGGCGCGTCCGGGATCCGGGGTGAGGTCATGGTCGGCAAATTAGCAAGCCGTATGCCCTATGTCCCTTTTGTGTGACGGTGTGCCGTCCCGGCTCCGGCGTCAGGTCTCCGGGGCCGCGGTCGTCGGGCCTGCGAAGGCCGGCGTCAGGACTCCGGTGTCAGGTTTCCTGGGGCGCGGGCTCCGGGAGCGCGCTCTCCGGCAGGCGCAGCCGGGCCTCCGCGCCACCGCCGTCCTCCCGGTTCGCGAAGACCAGCGCGGCGCCGATCACCTCCGCCTGCCCCACCGCGATCGTCAGCCCGAGGCCGTGCCCCTTGCCGCCGCTCTCCGTGCGGAACCGCTGCGGCCCCGACTCCAGGAGGTACGCCGGATAGCCCGGCCCGTGGTCCCGCACCGTCACCACCGGCCCGTCCACCGTCAGCACCACCGGCGGGGCGCCGTGCTTGTGCGCGTTGGCCACCAGATTGCCGAGGACCCGTTCGAGCCGCCGCCGGTCGGTCTCCACCGTCGCGTCCCGGACGATCCGCACCTCGGTCTCCGCGCCCGACGCCCGCAGCCCCCGCACCACCCGCTCCGCCAGCGGGCCGAGCTCGTGCACCGCCAGGTCCACGGTCTCGTTGCGGGCGTCGAGGCGCGAGATCTCCAGGAGGTCCTCGGTCAGCCCGCGCATCGCCCGCACCCTGTCCCGTACGAGCTCCGACGGCCGCCCCTCCGGCAGCAGTTCGGCGGCGGCCGACAGGCCCGTCAGGGGCGTGCGCAGCTCGTGCGCCACGTCGGCGGTGAACCGCTGCTCGCTCTGGAGCTTGCGCTGGAGCGAGGAGGCCATCGTGTCGAGCGCCCCGGAGACCGTCGCCACCTCGTCCTGCGGGCGCGTGGGGTCCTTCGTCCGCGGGTCGTCGACGCGCGCGTCCAGGTCGCCCGCGCTGATCCGGCGGGCCACCTGCGCGGTCACGTGCAGCCGCCGCGTCACCCGTGTGACGGCGAACGCGCCGAGGAGCAGGGTCACCGCGATCGCCGGCAGCGAGGAGCCGACGATCGAGCGGTCAAGGGCGTCGATCGCCTCGCGGTTCTGCGTGTAGTCGACGCGTACGGCGAGGGCGCGGCCGTCCGCCGGGCCCGCCGCCCACATCGTCGGCCGCCCCCCGGAGTCGGCGACCGTCGTGCCCCGCTCGCCGCGGACCGCGAGCGCCCGCAGGGAGGCGGGGAGATCCGGCGGGTCGATCCCGGCGAAGCGGGGCAGCGGCTCGCCCGCCTCGTACAGGCGGCTCACCTCCGTGAGCCGGGTCAGCGCCTGCGCGCGGGAGTCCTCCACCGTCCGGCCCGTCACCGACACGTGCACGAGGACGCCGAGCAGCGCGGCGAGGGCGCAGCACATGACCGTGATGAAGACCGCGGCCTTCCAGGTGAGCGTCGCCGTCCAGGCGGGCGGCCTCACCCGCCTCACGGCGTCGGCCCCGGCGGGACGCCCCCCGGCGGCAGCGTGACCGGCGCCTCTGGGGGCGCCGGCGCGGTGCTCGGGCTCGCCGGGCCGGGGCTCGCCGGGCCCGGGTTCGGGGGCGTGGGGCTCACCAGGCGGGGCGCGGGCACGGTCGCGGGCCCCGGCCCGGACGGCCGGATGCGGACGATCTCGTCCCGCGTCGGCAGCATGCTGCCCTGCCGCTCGTCCCAGGACCAGGCGGTGCGGTACTCGTACCCCGGGATGCCGGCCGAACCGACCCGCAGGATCAGGTCCCGGCCCGCCAGCTCCACGCTGATGACCTGGTCGACCGTGGACATGATCCGGGTGAGCCCGCCGTGCTCGGCGAGGTAGACGCGGACGCCGACCTGCTGCTCCGGCATGCGGATGCCCACGATCAGCTCGTCCCGGCCGTTGCCGGTGAGGTCGCGGTAGTACGGCCGCAGCACCGGGCAGGCCGCCGTCCGGCCCGTGCCGCACGCCTCGATCGCCCGCGCCGTCTCCGCGTACATGCCGTCCCGGCCGCTGTGCGCGTCCGGGTGCGCCCGCACCTCGGCGCGGACGACGGCCACCGGGTCCACCCGGCGCACGTCGTTGTCCGCGACCGTGATCCCGGGGACCCGCTCGTTGTCCGTCTCGCCGTAGTCGAACGGCGGATCCGTCGCGGGCGGCAGGTCGGGCCACAGTCGCACGGGTCCCACGGCCGCCGGCGTCGGCCCCGCGCTGCGCAGCCCGCCCTCGCCCGCACCGCACCCGGCGAGGGCCGCGAGCCCGCCGAGGACCACCACCGAGGCGGCGACGGCGGCGGTGGCCGCGCCGGCGGCGAACGGGAAGGCGCGGGCTCTCACACGGCTCCTCGGGAACACGGGTCGCAGGACACGGGGCGCGGGGGCCGGACGGTCCCTTCCTCATGACCTTATGCGGAGAGAAGTCCCCTTTGCCCGCGTACGGCTCCCGTCCCTAGTACCAGCCCTGCTCCATCCGGGTCAGCGCCGCCCGGCAGAGGGTGAGGAGCTTCTCGTCGTCGTGGATGTCGTGGCTGCCCGACGCGCCCTCCCGGGCGTTGTGGCGCCGCCGCCGGGTCAGCTCCGTGAGGACCACCAGCTGGGCCTCGACCGCCGCCGGGCCCATCTCCGCCAGGCACTCGGCGATGTCCACGCGCGCGTGACGGTTCTCCTCCCAGGCCGCGAGCAGCACGGGCAGCGTCGTCGCCGTCTCGCCCGCCACCCGCCACAGGGCCGCCGCCGCGCGGACGCGCACCCACAGGTCCCGCGAGGACAGGCCGGGCCGCAGGGTCGGGGCGGCGGCCGCCGCCGCCGGGCCGATCTCGCTCAGCGCCCGGGCGGCCGTGCACCAGTCGGCGCTCGGCGTGCCCGGCCGCAGCCACCGCTCCAGCGCCGGCAGCGCCTCCCCGAGGTCCCCTTCGGCCGCCCACAACGCCCGCGCCGCCGTCGTGGCGACCGCGGCCGACTCGGCGGCCAGGTGTCTTCGCAGATCCGGCACGGCCGTCCCCGCCGCCGGGCCGAAGGCCGCGAGCGTGCGCAGCGCCGCCTCCCACACCCAGTCGCGCCGGTTCGGCGGCGCCCCGCGCAGCACCCTCAGCACCTCCGGCAGGGCCTGGCTGCCCCGGACCGCGCCCAGCGCGTGCAGCAGGGGCGCCGCCCGGTCGTAGAGCCGCTCGTCGAGCTCGATCTGCGCCAGCCGGTAGCGCAGCAGCGGGGCGAGCCCCCCGGCGGCGGGCCCGAGCCCGTCGACGGCGTACAGCAGGTCCCGCGGCACCTCGCCCTCCTCCAGGGCGCGCGCGAGCAGCGGTACGGCGCGGGCGTCACCCGCCCGGGCCAGCGCGAGCAGCACCCCGCCCCGGCCGCCCCGCCCCGGCCCGTGGCCGTACGCGGAGGGGGCCGGGGGCGCGGACTCGGCGGCCCCCAGGCGGGAGGCGAGGGCGTCGGTGGCCGGGGCGCCCAGCTCGAAGAGGCGCTCCAGTAAGGACGTCGCCGCGTCCCGCACCCGGGGCTCGGGATCGTGGAGCTGGTCCGCGACCAGGCGGACCACCTCCTCGTACCGCCCGCGCCAGACCCGTATCAATCCGCCGCACAGCCAGATCGCGTCCGCACGCTGCCAGCGGTCGGGGCTGCGCAGCTGCGCCACGATCAGCGCGATCCGGTCCTCGACCCGGTCGTCGAGCGCGGTGTGCAGGGTGCGCAGCAGCTCCTCGGTCCAGGGAGCCGGGCGGCCGGTGGTGTGCTCGCCGAGGAGCTCGCGGACCTGGCCGACGAGCGTCGGCGTCGCCGTGGCCCGCGGCTCGACGGGGGCGGCCGGCTCGTACGGGACGGTCCTGATCTCCTCCAGGAGCTCCGTCACCCGGCCCACCACGTCCTCCGGGATCGCGGCGGGCACGCAGCGCGCCACCTGCGCGAGCGCGGCGAGGCGCAGCCCGGGGGAGTGGGCGACGCGCGAGAGCCAGTCGAGCCAGTCGACGGTCTCGGCGCGCAGCGAGGCGTGCCGCAGGGCGATCCGCCCGACGGCGGCGACGAGGGCGAGGAGCACCTCCGTGTTCCGCTCCACGGTGAGCCGCTCGCGCAGCAGGGACAGGACGTGCACCGGGTCGGGGTGGAGCGAGGCGAGCGCGCAGGGCGCGGCGAGCCGCACCTCGGGGTCCGGGTCCGAGAGCAGCCCCAGGAAGACGTCGGCGCCGGCGGCGACGGCGGCCGACGCCATCGCGTAGTTGGCGGCGGGAATGAACTCCTCGTCGTCCGGGTCGAGTTCGTCCAGTTCCTCGTCGTCGTCGAGCTCGATCCCACCGATGCTCGTGAGCAGTTCGACGAGGGAGCCCCGGTCCGGGACGGCCGGGTCCGCGACGAGTTCGAGGAGGAAGGGGATGCAGGCGAGGGTGGAGTCGTAGACGTCGCCCTGGTGATGCACCGCGCCGTACATGCCGTCGAGGGCGGTCTCCCGCTCGGCGGGGTCGGCGGAGGCCAGTCCGCGGAGCAGCGTCGGAACATCGTCGGCGGGGCCGTACGCATGCCCCAGCGAGGCCCAGTCGACCTCCTCGATCCCCGTCAGCATTGCCGGCCGCCTTCCCCGTGAGCGCTGTACCAGGGAGCAAGTGTGCACCACGGTACGGTGGACAACCCCTTACTGAACGTATCCGCCGTGCGCGGGGCCTCCGTTGCGCTCTGTTTGCGCCATGTGCGGTCAGCAGCACGGCAGTTGCGCACGGTGACGAACGCGGGCCGGGGGCGCCGGGCCTCAGGCGTCACCCCTGACGCGTACGTACGCGGGCGTCCCGTGCCGCCCCGAGACCTGCCGCAGCTCCACCGGCAGCGGCCGGTCGAGCAGCCGCACCGGGCCGTGCTCGGGATCGGTCACCAGCTCCCCGAGCCGGCCGCGCACCGACTCCGCGACCTCCCGGGACTGCGCCGGGGTCAGCCGGGGCGAGGTCGGGACGGTGCTCCCGTCCGGCAGGCGCACGAGCAGCGCCCGCGGCCGGTCCGGCGGGCCGACCAGGCCGAGCAGCATCCCGTCGAGGGTGTCGGCGTGCCGGACCTTCCGCCAGGCCCAGGTGCCGCCCGGGCGGTACGGCGAGCCCAGCGCCTTGGCGACGATCCCCTCCACGCCCGCGGCCCGCAGCTCCCGGAACCACTCCCGCGCGGTCGCCTCGTCCGAGGTGGCCAGCACCCGCTGGAGCGGCGGCTCGGCGTCCCGCAGCACCGCCCCGAGCAGCTCCCAGCGGTCCCGCAGCGGCAGCGCCCGCAGGTCGCGGCCGGGCATCGCGAGGAGGTCGAAGGCGATGTACGAGACGGGGACGCCGGTCCGGGCCCGGTCGGCGCGGGAGCGGAGCAGGTCGGTGAAGCTGAGCCGCCCGTCCCGGTAGGCGCACAGCTCGCCGTCGAGCACGGTGCCGGGCGGCAGCTGCGCGGCCAGCGGGCCGGTGATCTCGGGGAACTCGGGCGCGAGGTCGCGGTGGGAGCGGGACTGGAGGACGACCCGGCCCCCGTCGAGGACGAAGGCGAGGGCGCGGAAGCCGTCGAGCTTGAGGGAGTACTGGAGGTCGTGGGGCGGGGCGGCCTGCGGGGGGATCGCGTCGGCGGACCGGGGCCGCATCACCTCCACGGGCGGCAGCAGCACGGCGCCCGTCCCCCCGGTGGCAGCGCTCCCACCCGTCCCGCTCACGGCACCGCTCCGGCCCGGTCGGGCGCGAAGAGGGGGGCCATCAGCTCCCCGTACCGCTCCAGACGTGGCGCGATGTCGTCCATGAGCAGGACCAGGTCCCCGGGCGCCGCGCAGGCCTCGACCTCCTCCCAGGTGACGGGCGCCGAGGCGGTCGGCCGGGTCCGGGCCCGCAGGGTGTAGGGCGTCGCGGTGGTCTTGGCGGCGGCGTTCTGGCTGTGGTCCACGAACACCTTGCCGGGCCGCAGCGCCTTGGCCATCCGGTGCACGACGAGCCCGGGCAGCTCCGCCTCCGCCTCGACGGCGAGCCGCTTCGCGTACGCCGAGACCCGCGCGGACGGCGTCGGCTCCACCGGGACCAGCAGGTGCAGCCCCTTGGAGCCGGAGGTCTTGGCGAACGCCTCCAGGCCGTCCTCGGCGAGCCGCTCCCGCAGGTGCAGCGCCACCCGGCAGCAGTCGACGACCGTCGCGGGCGCCCCGGGGTCGAGGTCGAACACGAGCCGGTCGGCGACGGCGGGGCCTGCGGCCCGCCACTGGGGCGTGTGGAACTCCACCACCAGGTTCGCGGCCCACATCAGGGAGGCCAGGTCCTCGATCACGACCTGCCGTGCCCCGGGGTCCTCGGAGCGCGGCACGGGGGCGGTGTTCACCCAGGCGGGCGTGCCGGGCGGCGGGTTCTTGGAGAAGAACAGCTGCCCCTCGGGGCCGTCCGGATAGCGCAGGAAGGAGACCGGCCGGTCGCGCAGGTGCGGCAGGATCGCGGTCCCGATGGTGGCGTAGTAGTGCAGCACCTCTCCCTTCGTGGTGCCGGTGGCCGGGTGGATCACCTTGTCGAGGTTGCTCAGCGGGAGGCGCCGCCCCTCCACCTCCGTGATGGGCGTCATACGATGAGAATCCCACGATTCCCGTGCAAACGGTGCGAATGGTGCAGGCAGTGTAAGCGGCGTGAACGGTGTGAAGGGAACGAAACGTGCGATCCATCTGGAACGGCGCCATCTCCTTCGGTCTGGTCAGCATCCCGATCAAGCTGGTCAACGCCACCGAGAGCCGGTCCGTCTCCTTCCGCCAGGTCCACACCGAGGACGGCGGCCGCGTCCGCTACAAGAAGGTGTGCGAGCTCGACGGCGCCGAGGTCTCGCAGGCGGAGATCGGCAAGGCCTACGAGGACGCCGACGGGACCATGATCCCGATCACCGACGAGGACCTGGCGTCGCTTCCGCTGCCCACCGCCAAGACGATCGAGATCGTCGCCTTCGTCGCGGCGGGCGAGATCGACCCGCTCCAGATGGACACCGCCTACTACCTCTCGGCGAACGGCGTGCCCGCCGCCAAGCCGTACACCCTGCTCCGCGAGGCGCTCAAGCGCAGCGACAAGGTGGCGGTCGCGAAGTTCGCCCTGCGGGGCCGGGAGCGCCTGGGGATGCTCCGGGTCGTCGACGACGTGATCGCGATGCACGGCCTGCTCTGGCCTGACGAGATCCGCGCCCCCGAGGGCGTGGCGCCGGAGACGCCGGTGAGCGTCCGGGAGGCCGAACTCGACCTGGCGGACGCCCTGATGGCCACCCTCGGCGACGTCGACATCACCACCCTGCACGACGACTACCGCGACGCCGTGGAGGAGATGATCGCGGCGAAGGCGGAGGGCGGTGCGGGCGTGGCCCCGCCGGAGCCGGGCGAGGACCGTGGCGGCGGCAAGGTGATCGACCTGATGGCGGCCCTGGAGAGCAGTGTGCGCGCGGCGAAGGAGGCCCGTGGCGAGGCGCCCGCCGAGGGCGACGTCGGGTCGGCGGAGCCGGGGCGGTCGGGGGAGCCGGCGGAGGTCACGGAGCTGAAGCCGCGCGGCCGGGCGTCCTCGGCGCGGGCGCCGAAGGAGACCGGGGCCAGGAAGTCCACGGCCCGTACCGCCGCGAAGGCGGAGGCGCCGGCGGCCCGGAAGTCCACGTCGAAGGAGACGGCGAAGTCGGCGGCCGGGAAGAAGGCGGCGGCGAAGTCGACCACCAAGTCCACCGCCAAGTCCACGGCGAAGTCGGCGACCGGGAAGACGGCCGCCTCGAAGAGGTCCGCCGCCAAGGAGACGCCGGCGAAGAAGGCCGCGGCGAAGAAGGCGGCCCCGCGCAAGCGCTCGGCCTGACGAGGGGGCGGGGGCGAGGGGCCGGGGACACGGGGGCCCGGGGGGCGAGGATGGCCTGAAGGGGCGCCAAGTCGCCGCATAGCGGACGTCTTTGGCCGTCCTTCGGACAACAGCTGGTCAAATTTCTGTCGGATACCTGTCAAACGGGAACCTTCGCTGGCACGCTCTCAGCCGCGCCACCCCCCTCACCCCCCCCACGCGTTTTCAGCGAAGGAGCCCGCGTGACCCGCCAGCAGTCCTCGCACCGCCGCACCACCGCCCGCGCAGCAGCCCTCATCGCCTCGGCCGCCATGGTCGTCGTCGGCGTCCAGACCGGATCCGCCAGCGCCAAGGCCGAAGCCGACGTCCGCGTCGACGCCGCCGCCCAGCGCGAGGCGGGCGCCACCGCCCTCGTCCTCACCGGGGCCCAGCGCGCCGCCGCGATCCGCGAGGCCCAGGCCGGCGCCCCGGCCACCGCCGCGGCCATCGGCCTCTCCGACCGGGAGAAGCTGGTCGTCCGGGACGTCCTCAAGGACGCCGACGGCACCGTCCACACGCGCTACGAGCGCACCTACGAGGGCCTCCCCGTCCTCGGCGGCGACCTCGTCGTCCACCAGAAGGCCTCGGGCGCCCGCTCCACCACCAAGGCCACCCACGCCCGCATATCCGTGCCCGGCACGGCCGCCGCCGTCACCTCCGCCGCCGCGGGCAGGGCCGCCCTCGCCTCCGGCGACAACACCGCCGAGGCCCCCTCCTCGACCCGCAAGGTCGTCTGGGCCGCCACCGGCAAGCCGGCCCTGGCCTGGGAGACGATCGTCACCGGCGTCCAGCACGACGGCACCCCGAGCGAGCGCCACGTGATCACCGACGCCACCACCGGCAAGGAGCTGTACGCCTACGAGGCGATCGAGACGGGCACCGGCCACACCCAGTACAGCGGCTCCGTGACCCTCGGCACCTCCCCGTCGTACACCCTCACCGACGCCCTGCGCGGCGGCCACAAGACGTACGACCTGGCCGGCGGCACCACCGGCACCGGCACCCTCTTCACCAACTCCACGGACGTCTGGGGCAACGGCCTGGCGACGAACCGCGAGACCGCCGCCGCCGACGCCCACTACGGCGCCGCGCTCACCTGGGACTTCTACAAGAACGAGCTCGGCCGCAACGGCATCCGCGGAGACGGCGTCGCCGCCTACTCGCGCGTCCACTACGGCAACGCGTACGTCAACGCCTTCTGGTCCGACTCCTGCTTCTGCATGACGTACGGCGACGGCGCCAACAACACCAGGCCCCTCACGTCCATCGACGTCGCCGGCCACGAGATGACCCACGGCCTCACCGCCGCCACCGCGAACCTCCGCTACAGCCGGGAGTCCGGCGGTCTCAACGAGGCCACCTCCGACATCCTCGGCACCTCCGTCGAGTTCTACGCCGGCAACGCCTCCGACGCGGGCGACTACCTCATCGGCGAGAAGATCGACATCCGCGGCAACGGCACCCCGCTGCGCTACATGGACCGCCCGAGCCGCGACGGCAGCTCCGCCGACTACTGGTCCACCAAGGTCGCCCGCCTCGACGTCCACCACTCCTCGGGCCCGGCCAACCACTTCTTCTTCCTGCTCGCCGAGGGCAGCGGCGCCCGGACCGTCAACGGCGTCGCCTACGACTCGCCGACCGCCAACGGCTCCACCCTCACCGGAATCGGCCGCACCGCGGCCTACAAGATCTGGTACAAGGCCCTCTCCACCTACATGACCTCGTCCACCACCTACGCCGGCGCCCGCACGGCCACCCTCTCCGCGGCCGCCGACCTCTACGGCGCCGGCAGCGCCGAGCACACCGCCGTCGCCGCCGCCTGGGCCGCCGTCAACGTCAACTAGTCCCGGACGGCCGACGGCCGACGGCCCACCGCCGACGACCCGACGACCGGGGCTGGCTCGAAAGCGCCGCCCCGGTCGTCACTTGTCGTAACATCACGCTCACTCGAAGTGGTCAAGGGTGAACGTGAGTGGGTGGAACAGTGGCCAGGCGACGAGCGGTCCTCAAGGGGGCCCTGACGGCATCCGGCATCGCGGTCGGGGCCTGGGTCGGCGCTTCCGGCTGGGTGGTGCCGGGCCGCAAGGAGTACACCACCGCCGTGGAACTGCGGTGGCTCGGCGTGTCCGGCTGGGAGATCGTCATCGACGGGCGGCGCAGCCTGCTCTTCGACCCCTACATCAGCCGCGTCCCCTGCACCGACGAGAAGGGGGCGCTCGACCCGGGGATGCCCCTGCGGCCCGACCGCGAGGCCGTGGAGAAGGTGGCGGAGCGGCACCTCGCCGGAGCGCCCGAACTCATCATGGTCAGCCACGGGCACTTCGACCACGTGACGGACGTGCCCCAGCTCCTCGCCCGGCCCGCCTGGGCCTCCGCGCGCATCAGGACCGTGTGCGACGAGACCGTGCGGCACCTGCTGGCGGCCATGGACACCCCGGAGCGCCGCGTCGAGGACGTCATCCAGGTCAAGGGCGGCGAGTTCCTCCAGTTCGACGGGTACACCGTGGAGGTCTTCCGGAGCCTGCACAGCCAGACGGCCGACCACGGCTACTTCGCGCCGGGACGGCGGGTCGAGCCGCCCGCGCGGCCGACGACGATCGGCGACCTCGTCGAGGGCGACACCCTCGCCTACCAGGTGTCCGTCGAGGGCGGGCCGTCGATCCTGCTCATGGGCGCCACCAACTTCGTCGAACGCGAACTGGCCGGGATCCGGCCCGACGTCGCCCTGATCCCGATGACCTCGCACGCCGCGGTCCACCGGTACGTCGGACGGCTGCTCACGACCCTCGGCAACCCGCCGCTGCTCGTGCCCTGCCACCACGACGACATGACCACCCCGCTGGCCGACGAACCGGCCCGGCTCGCCGCCTCCGTCAGCTCCTCGGCGGCCGACGAGCTGACCAGGGCCGCCCCGGCCGGCTCCCGGGTCGTCGCCCCGCGGCACCTGCAACCGATCGCCCTGAGCGCGGCGCCGTCCAGTGCGGCGCCGTCCCGTCCGGCGCCCTGAGTCCGGCGCCCCGACCCCGGACGGACCACGCGGGGCCGGTCCGCCGACCGGCCCCGCGCGCCCTCACCCGCGGGGGGAGAAGGAGATGACGTCCCCGGCGCGCTCCTCGCCGGTGGGCAGCTGGCCGTACGAGTCGGTACGGATGTAGACGCGGTGCAGCCAGCGGTCGTGGCCGTCCCACTTCGGCGTGAACGGCGTACGCGCGTGCGTCGTACGGAAGTTGTCGATGATCAGCAGATCACCCGGGGTGAGCGTGACGGCCTCCGTCACGTCGTCCAGGGCCTTCGACAGCTTCGCCACGGCCTCCTGGTCGGCCGGCTCCTGCGGGTGCAGCAGCTCCCGGTCGTAGCCGAGCAGCGGGTCCTCGGCCGGGCCGTACAGCGGCTTGACGCGGGCGATGTCACCCGGGTCCTCCTCGCCGCCGCGGAAGGCCACGTCCACGGAGCAGGGCATCGGACGCTCGTAGAGGTGCGCGATCGTCTCCGCGTCCAGGAGCTTCAGCGCCTTGCGGATCGAGCCCACCAGCGTCTGCGCCCGGCCCTCGTGGTCCTGGCGCGAGCACGCCAGCATCACGTAGTTCGGCTGGAGCACGTGGTACGCCATCTCCGTGTGGAACTCCAGCAGCGTCTCGCTGGTCTCCGAGGAGAGGTGGTGGGCGCCGGGCGACGGGTAGACATCGTGGTAGACGGTGCCGCTGCGCAGCTCGGCGTAGCCGGTGTGCAGGCCCAGCCGGCGGCCGAAGACGCCGAGCAGGCCCTCCATGGTGAGCCGCCGCCGGTCGACCGGGGCGGGCGTGCTGGTCGGCGTCGCCGGAAGGTCGAAGTCCGGCTCGACGGGCAGACCGCGGAAGACGAGGTAACCGTCCTCGTTCCCCGCGACGTTGAACTCGTCGAGCGCCGCCGCGATCTCCTTCGGGAGGTCGGCCGACAGCGCCCCGGCCACCTCCAGGAACGAGTAGAGATCGCGGCGGGGTATCTCCGGCAGCCGCTGGACGAGCGCGCGGAGCTGATCCGCGTGCGCGCTGGCGTCGATGATCGCCATCAGGTGTTCTCCTTGTCCTTCACGTGCAGTCGGGCGTACTGGTACAGCAGTTCCGCGCCCACCTCGGTCGCCAGAACCGAGGTGATCCCGGCGTGGTCGTAGAGCGGCGACACCTCCATCACGTCCATCGCGACGAGATTGAGGTCACCGACGCTGCGCAGGAGCGAGAGGATCTCGCGGGAGGTCGGACCGCCGGGGGCGGGCGTGCCGGTGCCCGGCGCGAACGCAGGGTCGAAGACGTCGACGTCCACCGACACGTAGACCGGGTGGTCGCCGATCTTCCGCCGGATCAGGGCCGCGGTGGCGGGCACCCCCAGGTCGGCGAACTCGTCCGACGTCACCACGCGCACCCCGTGCGAGCGGGGGTAGTCCAGCGAGTCGGGCCGCGGGTTGTGGCCGCGGATGCCGAGCTGGACCATGTGGTCCGCGGCGATGATCCCCTCTTCGATGCCGTGCCGGAACGGCGTCCCGTGGTGGTACTCGCCGCCGATCATCGCCGGGTTGGTGTCCGAGTGCGCGTCCAGGTGCAGCACCGCCACCGGACCGTGCTGCGCCGCCACGGCCCGCAGCCCCGCGAGGGTGAGCGAGTGGTCGCCGCCCAGCATCAGGAAGGCCGCGTTGTCGGCGAGGATGCTCGTCAGCCGGCTCTGCGCGGTCGCCATCGCCGCCTGCTGGTTGAACGGGGTCAGGTCGATGTCCCCGGCGTCCACGCACTTGATCAGGTCGAAGACGCCCGGTCCCCGGTCGATGCCGACCCCGTGGATGAGCCCCGACTCGCAGCGGATCGCCTGCGGACCGAACCGCGCCCCCGGCCGGTAGCTCGTCCCGCCGTCGTACGGCGCGCCGATCACCACCACGTCGTAGCCCTTCGGGCTCGGGTTGTGGGCCAGGCGCATGAACGTCGGGATCTGGGCGTAGCGAGGGGAGAAGCTCGAGTTGATCTGACCGCTCACCGGCCCTCCTTACGGGTGTCGATACGGATGCGGGCCGCGGCTTCCCGGGCCTTGCCGAGCGCCCGTTCCGCGGTCTCGGCGTGGGCGTAGGCGAAGCCGACGGAGGCCGAGTTGTCGAGGCGCGTCGCGACGCTGTCCCCGACGGCGGCGTGCGGGATCACCCGGACCCCCGCGGCCTCCGCCTCCTCGATCCCGTGGATGCCGGTCAGCACGCCCGGCTCCTCCGGGAAGAGGACGACGACGGCGGCGCCGCCCGTCCGCCCCTGCCCCGGGCTGCCGGGGGCGACCGGCAGCCCGAGCGCGAGGAGCTTGGCGTCCAGGTGCGGATTGGTGCCGCACACGTCCGCGACCATCGTCGAGATCATGTGCGCGGGCAGCCGCGTGTTGACCTCGACGATCCGCGGGCCGTCGGCGGTGAGCATGACCTCGGTGTGGGCCGGGCCCTGCCGGTAGCCGATCGCGGTCAGCACCCGGTCCACGCAGCCGAACAGCTCCTCCAGGGCGGCCGGTTCGAGGGCGACGGGGAAGGAGTGCGCCTCCTCCAGCATCGTCGCCCCGTGCAGCTCCTTGGAGGTGACCCCGAAGAAGTGCGTGCGGCCCTCGACCGTCATCGACTCCACGGAGACCTCGACGCCCTCCACGTACTCCTCGAAGAGCACGTGGCCGGGCCGGGGCTGGCCGCGCAGCGAGGCGCGGACGGCGTTCAGCTCCCGCCAGGCCGCCAGCGCCTCCTCCCGGGTGCGGCACTTGCGCACCCCGTAGCTGATCGCCTCCGACGGCGGCTTGGCGATGCACGGCAGCCCCACGTGGTGGACCGCCTCGTCCAGCTCCTCCAGGGTGGTGACCAGACGCCAGCGCACATTGGCCGGGTCGTCGCCGAGCGCCTCCCGCAGCAGGTGCTTGTGGTTCGCCGCACGGACCGCGTCGAGGCCCTGGGAGGGCAGGCCGAGGTGCTCGGCCGCCCGCGCCGTGGCCTCGGTGTGGTAGTCGGAGAACGACAGGACGCCGTCGACCAGCGGCTTCCCGTCGTCGTCCGTGACGGCGTCGACGATCGCCCGCCAGTCGTGGGTGTCGACGTGCAGGACCCGGTCGACCTTTCCCAGCGGATGCTCGGCGAAGGGCCGGCCCGACGTGTACCACTCCTCGCCCTGGACGAGCAGCCAGATCTCGCAGCCGTGGTCGCGGGCCGCGTGGATCCCGTCGTAGAAGGCGTCGTGCAGCATCGACTCGACCAGCGCCAGCCGCCTGCCCGCGAAACCGCCGAGATCGGTCATGCGGACACCGCCTTCGCGGCCTTCTCCACCACGTCCGGCAGGCTCACCTCGTCCGGCTCCTCGCCGCCCACCACGATCCGGTCGAACAGCTCCTGCACCACCGCCGTCTTGGCGGCCCCGACCTGCGCCTCCGGCACGCCCGCCTCGCGGACGAGCAGCGTGAAGCCCGAGGTCGTACCGGAGCCCTCGTGGACGCCCAGCTTCGGCCGGACGACCGTCTCGTGCGGCAGGACGTCGCCCATCGCCGCGCGCAGGACCCACTTGTCCCGCCCGTAGCGCCGCTTCAGACCCGCTTCCAGGGTCGTCAGCAGCTCCAGGACGTCACGGTCCCAGTAGGGGTGGGTCGACCAGTGGCCGGACGCCGTCGACAGCACCGGACTCATCTCGTTGAGGCCGTCGAAGGTGTCCATGTCGAAGGCGACCACGGTGTCGAGCTGCGGCAGCCGGTCCTCCCGGTGCATGCCGCCGAGCGGGATGTCCGCCCCGTAGCCGGTGAGCACGCGGCGCGCCGGGCCGTCGAGCCGCCGGTACAGCGCGGTGAGCGGCAGCAGGTACTCCAGGACGTCGGCGTCCAGGGACTCCGCCGCGTGCACGGTGTGCGGCAGCTGCGCGAGCAGCTCCGAGGTGGGGATGGTGATCTCCCGGTGCCGCGAGTTGAGGTGCTCGGCGACCACCCGGGCCTGCGGGAACTCGTTGGACCGGTCCGTGCCCATGGACAGCGTGTCGATGCCGCCGGGCACGGCCGCGTCCGCGAGCGCCGCGACACCGGAGGAGTCGATGCCGCCGGAGAGCACCACCAGCGGCGGGGCGGCGGGGGAGAGCCGGCGGGCGACCGCCTTCTCCAGCTCGCTCCGCACGGCCTCGACCGCGCTCTCCTCGCTCATGATCCGGCGCGACACGGGCGGCACCCAGGTGCGGTGCGTCCGGGCCGTGCCGTCCTCGGTGTCGATCTCCAGGACCGAACCCGCGGGCACCTGGTGGAGCCCGGGGAGCCGGCGGACGCGCCGCGCCCCGCCGGCCGGGAACCCGAGGTCGCCCTGGTGCGCGGGCGCGGCCAGGACCTTCGCCTCGGTCGCGGCGAGGACCTGCCCGGCGGACCTGCGGGTGTAGAGCGGGACGGAGCCCGCGTGGTCGGTGGCGAGCAGGACGCGCCCGCCGTCGGCGACGAACGCGGCGAAGCGCCCGTTGAGGAGCCGGAACGCGTGGAGCCCGTACCGCTCCACGAGACCGAGGACGCGGTCGGCGTCCGAGGCCGCGGCCCGCTCCAGGACCGTGTCGATCTCGTCGCGGTTGTAGATCTCACCCGCGAGGACGGCGACGGCGTCCCCCTCCACCGCGTACGCGCCGGAGGCGTCGTCACCGGGGTGGACGAGGGTGAAGCGGACGGACTGGGAACGCAGCCGTGCGGAGGAGGAGCTCTGCCGGCCGCGCGTGGCGAATCGGGGTGCCTGCGGGTCCTGGCCCCCGCCTGTACGGGCGGAGGCCAGGAAGCCGAAGGCAGCCGGGAGTGGCTGCTCAGTCATGTCAGATCTTCAGCGCTCCGAAGCCGGCGGAGGTGAAGTCGTAGCTGACCGGGACCTCGATCAGGTACGGACGGCCGAGCGCGGCACCCTTGCGCAGCGCGGCGAGCAGGCCCTCGCGGGTGCTGACGCGCTCCGCCTCGACACCGTTGGCCTGGGCGAGCAGGACGAAGTCCACGGCGCCCTTGCCGGAGTTGTCCGGGCCGAACTTGATGGCCGGGTCGTGCGACCGGGCGTGGCCGATGTTCTGGTACAGCTCGATCAGACCGTTGGTGTCGTTGTTGACGACGACGGTGACGATCGGCAGGTTCAGGCGGGCGATGGTCTCCAGGTCCGAGGAGTTGGAGTGGAAGCCGCCGTCGCCGGCGATCAGGAAGGTCGGCTCGTCCGGGCGGGCCATCTGCGCGCCGATCGCGGCCGGGATGCCGTAGCCGAAGCTGGAGCAGCCGGCCGAGGTGAGGAAGCCGAAGGGCTGGTCGGCGCGGGCGAAGAGCACGCCGTAGTGACGGAAGAAGCCGATGTCGGAGACGATCGTGCCCCGGCCGGAGCCCGCGGTCTCCTCCATGACCGTGTTCATGGAGTCCATCACCTGGTGGACGCGCATGCCGTCCTGGTACTCCTCCGGGTCCGCCAGGAACTCCCGGATGCGCTCGCGCAGCGGGGTGATGTCGTGGCGGTCCTTGGCCGCGACCTCGCGGGTGGCGGCGTCCAGGTGCTCGACGAAGGCGCGGACGTCGGTGACGACGTCGACCGTCGGCGCGTAGATGCGCGGGACCGGGTTGAAGGTCGGGGAGACGCGGACGGTCTTCTTCTCGATGCCGCGGCTCCACATCGAGGGCCGCAGGTCCTCGGCGTAGTCGTAGCCGAGGGTCAGGACGACGTCGGCGCGGCCGAACAGGGTCTCCAGGGCCGGGAAGCCGAGGATGCCGTCCATGTAACCGGTGACCGCGCCGTAGTTGAGCTCGTGGTCCTGCGGCAGGACGCCCTTGGCTATGTAGGTGGTGATGACCGGGATGTTGAGGCGCTCGGCGAGGGCGCGGATCGGCTCGACCGCACCGGCGCGGATGGCGGCGGCGCCGACCACGAAGACCGGGTTGCTGGCGTCGCGGACCAGGGCGGCGGCCTCGTCGGCGTACTCCTCCCAGCCGGGCTGGGTGGCGCCCACGGGACGCTTCGGGGTACGGGCCGGGGCGTAGGTGGCCTCCGGGTCGATGCCCTCGCCGGAACCGAGGAGGTCCACGGGCAGCGAGATGAAGGAGGGGCCGACGGGCTCGCTCATCGCGTTGGCGATGGCGGAGTCGACGAGGTCGATGATCTCCTTCGGGCGCTCCAGCTCGACCGCGTACTTCGACATCGGCTCGGCGATCTTCACCAGGTCGAGGCACTGGTGGGTGTCGTTCGGGAAGATGTCGTGCGACTCGGACTGGGCCGCCATCGCGATGACCGGCGAGCGGTCGAGGATGCTGGTGGCCATGCCGGTGGACAGGTTCGTCATGCCGGGACCGAGGGTCGCCCAGCAGGCGGCGGGGCGGCCGGTGATGCGGGCGAGGACGTCGGCGGCGACGCCGGCCGTGAACTCGTGGCGGGTCAGGACGAAGTCGATGCCCTCCTCCTCGTCGAAGAGGATCGAGGCGGCCTCGCGGCCGACGACACCGAACACCTTGTCGATGCCGTGCTCCTTGAGGCGCTTCAGGAGGAGGTGGGCGGTCGTCGTGCTGGTGGCTGCGCCTGCAGTGGATACTCGGGACATGGGTGGAGGCATCTCCTGTTCGGGTTTCCGGCGGACAGCACCACCATGGAGGGGCGTTCTCTCCGGTCACTCTCCGCGCAGTATCGGAGAGCCCGCGAAGAGGTCCCGGAGAGCGCCCGGAGAGCGGGGACGCGGAGTATTGCCGCGTGACTGTGGACATCGAATGCTGGAATACGCCGGAAGAAGCCCGGTCGGCCGGCTGGGACGCCCTGCTGGGCCCGGAGGACTTCTTCCTCACGCCGCCCTGGATGCGGGTGCTCCACGATTCCGCCGGGGCCTGGATGCGGTACTTCACGGCCCACGAGGGCGCAGGTGACGCGGTCGGCCGCACCGCCGACTCCGCCGGTGCCGCGGCTCGCCACGACGGGCCGCCGCCCGTCGCCGCCGTGCCCGTCGTCCTCGCCACCACCGCCTCGCCCTGGGCGCTCGGCCGCACGGACCTGCTGATCCGGCACGCCGTCGCCGAAGGCATGGACGGCGCCGCCGAGTTGACCGAGGCCCTCGGCGGCGACGCGGCCCTCGACGCGCTGATGCCCTCGATGATGGCGGGCGGCCGGCACCTCGGCCGCACCCGGCTGCTCACCGGCCCCGCGGCCGACCCCGACGCCGTCCACGCCCTGCTCGACCGCGTCGAGGAACGGGCCCGCGAGGAGGGCTGCCGCTCGGCCGCCCTGCCGTACGTCGACGCCTCCGACGCGCTCGTCCGCGAGGTCCTGGCCGAGCGCGGCTACCGCCACTGCGTCTCCGGCGAGTTCGCCTCCCTCACCCACCCCGGCAAGGGGTTCATGGACTACGCCATGAGCCTGCCGTCCCGCCGCTCCCGCCGGGTACGGTCCGAGCGCCGCCACGTCGAGGCCTCCCCGGTCGAGATCGACCTCGCACCCCTCCGCGAGGAGGACGTGCCGCGCCTCGCCGCCCTGGAGACCGAGCTGTTCGGCAAGTACGGCATGACGGGCTGGGACCCCAAGAGGTCGGAGGCGGTCCTCTCGGCCGCCCACCACCACCTCGGCGAGAAGGCGCTCGTCTCCAAGGCGGTCCTCGACGGCCGGATCATCGGGTTCGGCCTCGTCCTCTCCCACGGGACGGACTGGTTCGCGCACCGGGCCGGCTTCGACTACGAGGCCCAGGGCAAGCTGCCCCTCTATTACGAACTGCTCTACTACACCCTCGCCGACAAGGCCCCCGAACACGGGGTGACCAGGGTGCACTACGGGATCGGGTCGACCGACGCCAAGGTCTCGCGCGGCTGCGCGCTGTCCCGCCAATACCTCTACGTGAAGGAGCTCTAGTGGTGTGGAACGCCGCCGTCGGCAGCATGTGGAACCCCTCGACCGAACGCGGCGGCCGGCTCCGCATGGTCGCCTCCGCCGACGTCGACTCCCTCGACCCGGCACGTACCTACTACGTCTGGTCCTGGCTGCTGCAACGCGCCATGCACCGCACCCTCATGGCGTTCGCCACCGACCCCACCGAGGCCCGGGTCGTCCCCGACCTCGCGACGGGCCCCGGCGAGGTCTCCGACTCCGGGCTCACCTGGACGTACCGCATCCGGCCCGACGCCCGGTTCGAGACCGGCGAGGAGATCTTCGCCCGCGACATCGCCTACGGCATCGAGCGGGTCTTCGCCCAGGCCGAGCTGCCCGGCGGCCCCACCTACCTCCTCGACCTCCTCGACCACGACGGCTACCGGGGCCCGTACGACGGCGGCGGCCGCTGCCCGGCGATCAGCTGCCCGGACGACTACACCCTCGTCTTCCGGCTGCGCCGCCCCTTCGCCGACTTCGACTTCCTGATGGCCCAGCCCAACACCGCGCCCGTCCCCGCCCACCAGGACCGGCGCGCGCGGTACGGCGAGGGGCCCGTCTGCTCCGGGCCGTACCGCATCGCCCGCTACGAGCCCGGCTCCCTGCTCCACCTGACCCGCAACCGCTGGTGGGACCGCGACACCGACGCCGTGCGCCCCGCCCTCGTCGACGAGATGACGGTCGACTTCGGCGTGGAGGTCGACGAGCTCGACCGGCGGCTGCTCGCGGGGGAGTACCACGTGGACACCGAGGGCCGCGGCATCCAGCACGCCGGCCGGGACCGTATCCTCGCCGACGAGACGCTCCGGGCCCGCGCCGACAACCCGGCCACCGGCTTCCTCCAGTACATCACCGTGCAGACCGCCGTCCCGCCCTTCGACAACGTCCACGCCCGCCGGGCCGTCTTCTACGCGGCCGACAAGGCCGCCCTCCTGGAGGCCCGCGGCGGCGACGGCGTCGGCGGCTCGCTCGCCACCTCGCTCTTCCCGCCCAACCTCACCTCCCACACCGGCTCCGACCGCTACCCCTCCGGGCCCGACCTCACCGGCGACCTCGACGCGGCCCGCGCCGAACTCGCCGCCGCGGGGCTGCCCGACGGCTTCGCCACCGTCATCGGCACCCAGCCCGGCAAGTTCGAACTGGTCGCCCGCACGCTCGCCGCGAGCCTCGCCCGCGTCGGCATCGACGCCACCGTCGAGGTCCTCGACACCGCCTCCTACTACCGGGACGGGCTCGGCAACCCGGCCACCGTGCGCAAGCTCGGCCTCGGCCTGGGCGTCACCGACTGGGGAGCCGACTACCCCACCGAGTACGGCTTCCTCGCCCCGCTCGTCGACGGGCGCCAGATCAAGGAGTCCGGCGGCAACTTCAACTTCGCCGAACTCGACGACCCGGTCGTCCGCGGCCTCATCGACGAGGCCATGGCCGCCCGTGACGCCGGGGAGCGCGGCCGGATCTGGCGGCAGGTGGAGCGGACCGTGATGGACCGGGCCGTGATGCTGCCCATGGCCCACGACCGCACCCTGCACTACCGCAACCCCGACGTCACCAACGTGTACGTGCACCCCGCGTTCGGGCTCTACGACGTCCAGGCGATGGGAGTTGCCCGGTGACCTTGACGTTCGTCCCCGTGGGGCCCGCGGAGGCGGGCCCCGCCGACGATGTCTTCGACCTGCGCGTCCTCGCGCACAAGACCGACGTCCCGCAGCTCCCCGCGCCCTGCCGGGACGACTTCGACGGCTCCGTGCGCGTCCCCCCGCCCGCCACGGTCGTGGAGGAGTGGGCGGGGTACGACGAGGAGCACCGCTGCGTCGTCACCGTACGGCTCGAGTTCCCCGTCGAGGAGAACCTCGACACCTGCCTGGCGCCCGTCCTCGTCGTCCACCCGGCTCACCGCCGCCGCGGCCTCGGGCGCCGGGCCGTCGCCTTCGCGAGCGAGCGCGCCGCCGCCCGTGACCGCTCGCGCGTGGTCGTCGTCGCCGACGCCGGCCCGGAGGCGCTCGAAGACCCGTCCGGCACCGAGGCCCCCGACGGGGCCGTGGCCCCCGACGGGCCCGTGTCCTCCGGGAGTACGCCCGGCACCGAGGCCCCGATCGGTGCGGAGCCCCCCGGCCGTACACCCGGCACCGACGCCCCGTCCGGCGCCCTGCCCCCCGGCCGTACACCCGGCACCGACGCCCCGTCCGGCGCCGTGCCCCCCGGTCGTACCACCGCCGGCACCGCGGCCGTCTTCCCCGCCGCGCTCGCCGCCGCCGCCCTCGGCGCGCGGCTCCTCGTGCGCCTCGTCCACCTGCGCCTCGCCGTCGCCGACGCGCCCGCCCCGGAACCCGTGGGCGAGGGGCTCGCCGTCCGCCACTGGGGCTCCACCATCCCCGACGACCTCGTCCACGAGGCCGCCCGGCTGGAGGCCACCCTCACGCGGGACGCTCCCACCGGCGACCTCGGCTGGGAACCGCAGCCCGCCCGGGTCGGCCGGATCCGCGACTTCGAGCGGATGCGGATCGCCCGCGGCCGCCGCGCCCACCAGTGCGGCATCGTCGAGGAGGCCACCGGCCGCATGGTCGCCTGGACCGCCCTGTCGATGACCGGGTCCCACCCGGACAACGCCCTCCAGGCCGTCACCGTCGTCGACCCCGGGTACCGGGGCCGCGGGCTCGGCCGTCTCGTCAAGACGCGCAACCTCGCCCGCTGCCGGGCCGCCGAGCCGGAGCTCGCGCACGTCGACACCTGGAACGCGGAGGCCAACACCCACATGCGGCGCGTCAACGCCGCGTTCGGGTTCCGGGCGGCGGGCGTGCGCGTGATGTGGGAGATCTCCGTTCCGTGAACGGCACCTTCACCCGGCTCCTCGTCTCCCACCTCTCCTCCCACCTCGGCTACCGCGTCGCCCACACCGTCTTCCCGCTGACCGCCCTCACCGTCGCCGGTGGCACGGCCGCCCAGGCCGCCCTCCTCATGGGCGTCCAGACCGCGGGCTTCCTCCTCGTCGGGCTGCCCGCCGGCGCCTGGGTGGACCGGTGGCGGAAGGTGCCCGTGATGGTCACCGCCGACGCCGTACGCGCCGCCGTCTGCCTCGGCCTCGCCCTCGTCTGGGCCCTCGGCACCGTGCGGATGGGCCACCTCTACGCGGCGGCGCTCGTCGCCGGAGTCGCCTCCGTCTTCTTCGACGTGGCCGCCCAGACCGTGCTGCCCTCCCTGGTGCCCAGGGAGCGGGTGGTGTCGGCGAACGCCAGGATGATGGGCGCCGAGTCGGTCGCCACCGTCGCGGGCCCCGTCGTCGCGGGAGCCCTCGCGGTGGCCGCCGCGCCCCTGGGGTTCGCGCTGGCGGGCGGCGTGTTCCTGGTCTCCGCCGGATGCCTCCTCGGCGTACGGGCCGAGGCGGCCGGGGCCACGGGCCGCGGCGTGTACGCGGACGTCGTCGAGGGCGTCCGGTTCATCGCCGGCCGCCGGGTGCTGCGGCGCATCGCCACCGCCACCGGCCTGTTCAACCTCGCCTGGTCGGCGACCATGTCCCTGCTCCTCGCCGTCGTGCTGGACCACGGGGCGGGGGAGACCGCGGCGGGCGTCGTGGTCGCCTGCTTCGGCGCCGGAGGGATCGTCGGGGCCGCCGTGGTGAGGCGGTTCACGGCGGGGCTCGGCCGCTCCCGGGCGATCACCGCGGCCCTCGCCGTACCGGCCCCGTTCACCGTGCTCGCCGGGCTCACCGGACGGGTGCCGCTCTGGCTGACCGGCCTCGCCCTGTTCGGGGTGGGCGCCTCCGCCGTGATGTACAACGTCACCCAGCTGTCGCTCCGCCAGCAGATCACCCCGCCCGAGCTGCTCGGCCGCGTCAACGCCACCATGCGCTTCCTCGTCTGGGGCATGATCCCGCTCGGCGCCGCCCTCGCCTCCGCCGGGACCCGCGTCGTCGGAGCCACCGCGGTGACCGCCCTGGCGGGCACCGCGGGCGCGTTCGTCTGGCTCGTCCTCGTACGCCTCGGCGCCGACGACGAGGAGGAGGCGCCCGAGCCCGTACCGGACGGAACCCGCACGGAGCGGTCGCGCCGCTGAGCGCCGCGGGCACCGGGGCGCCGCACCGCCGCAGCATCGCGGCGCCCCGGAGTTCCGCTCCGGTCCGGAAAGAGAAGGCGGAGACCGCCAGGAGAGGGCGAAATCCTACGGTGGTCGGGCCGTTGGCCGGGGCGCGCGTCTCCTCGGGCTCCTCGGCCGGCGGCTCCGTTTCACGACCACGACCCAAGGAATCTCACCAGATGCGTTTACGTCGCATGCTCCGGGCCGCCCGCGTCCCGGTGACCTGCGCCGTCGCCTCGGCGGTAGCGTTCGGCACCGTCTCACAGGCCACGGCCCTCACCCCACCCGACCCCGGAGCCCGCGCGGGCTCCGGCTGGACGAGCCCCCCGCAGCCCACCGCCCCCCAGGACGACCTGGGCAACAAGGACCGTGTCCCCGCCGAGCAGCGGGCCAAGGTCCTCGGCCCCGACCACACCAAGTCCCCGGACAAGGCGTGGACCACGATCGGTGACGCCACCGGCTTCCACGTGCTGATCGCCGACGAGGCGGCCGGGTACGAGTGGAAGACCGCGGCCACCCTCCTGGAGCCGGGCTTCCCCGACACCGACACCTGGATCGGCAACGCCTGCGTCACCGAGTCCGGCAAGCGGGCGCTCGTCGCCTACGCGCCCCGCACCTTCACCAACAAGCCCGACCTGATGGCGCGCGGTGCCTTCACGGCCACCGTCGACCTCACCACCGGCGAGGTCGTCAAGCTCCCGCACCAGGCCAGCCTCGCGTACTTCTCGCCCGGCTGCGGCGAGGGCGAGCAGGCCGTCCTCACGCAGCTCTCCGACGAGAAGACCACGCCCGGCGTCAGCGAGACCCGCCTGATCGGCGTGGACGTGCGCACCGGCAAGACCTCGGCCCCGATCAAGCTCAAGGGCCAGATCACCTCCGCCGTCCCCACCCAGCGTGGCATCGTCGCGGCGGCCGGCAACTCGATCGTCCGGGTCGGCGCCAACGGCACCACCGAGCACCTGGTCACCACGGACAACGTGCCGTTCAACCTCTCCGTGACCGCCGAGGGCGGCCTCGCCTACCTCGACCGCCAGCACACGAAGACGCCCGCGGCCGGTCCGCGCACGGCGGCGGCCGAGGGCCAGGACATCGTCAGGTCCACCTCCAAGGTGAAGTACCTGGCCCCGTCCGGCGGCAAGCCGAAGACCCTCGCCGAGGGCGGGCTCGTCGACTTCGACCTCGTCCGCGCGGCCAACGGCACCACGGTCGTCACCGGCAAGGCGAAGACGGTCGGCACCCTGCCCGGCAGCATCCGCAACCCCGGCGGCATCGACAAGGACGCCGTCGTCTCCACCACCGGCCGCTCCGCGGTCAACGTGGCCTGGGCGGACGGCAAGGACCACCGCATCCGCGCGGAGGAGTACGACACCTTCCGCACCGCCAAGATCCGCCTGCACCACCTGCCGACCGGCAACAAGCCGGTGATGGAGGCGACCCCGGACCTCGGCCTCGGCGGCTCCGCCGAGGGCTCCGAGAGCTCCCCGGCCCTCGCCCGGTCCGGCGCCGCCCCGGCGGCCGGGACCACGGCCCCGAAGGCCTCGACGGCCCCGAAGGCGTCCACGCTGGGCGCCGCCGGCGCCGCCGACGCCTCCTGGACGTCCATCGCCGAGCCGGAGTCCGTCCGCACCTGCTCCGTCGAGCGCGGCAACCCGCAGAAGCAGGCCTTCCAGCCCAAGCCCCGCCAGATCGAGTGGGCCGTCGACCGTGCCATCGAGAACACCCTCGACAAGCACGTCTACCGGTCGGCCAACTGGAAGAACATGGGCATGGGCGGCTACGCCCCGCAGGCCCTCGTCGGCGGTCTCACGCCGCTGACCGGCGGCGGCCGCATCCCCGCCCAGGTGTTCCTCGGCATCACCGCCCAGGAATCGAACATGTGGCAGGCCACCCGCTTCGCCGCCCCCGGCACCACCGCCAACAGCCTGATCGGCAACTACTACGGCATCAAGCACGACGCCCACGGCGGCACCAGCGACCCGTGGCTGATCAACTGGAAGGCCGCCGACTGCGGTTACGGCATCACGCAGGTCACCGACGGCATGCGCCTGCCGAACAAGCCGTACGAGGACGGCACCATCAAGCCCTCGAAGCCGCGCGCGTACCAGGAGGCCGTGGCGCTGGACTACACCGCGAACGTCGCGGCCGGCGTCAACATCCTCGCCGAGAAGTGGAACCAGACCCGCGCCGCCGGAATGATCGTCAACAACGGTGACCCGAAGGGCCTGGAGAACTGGTTCTTCGCCCTCTGGGCCTACAACTCCGGTTTCTACCCGCAGTCCCAGGCGAGCACCAACGGCGGCGCGTGGGGCGTCGGCTGGGCCAACAACCCGGCCAACCCCACGTACAAGGTGAACCGCACCCCGTTCCTGGAGAACTCCGCGGGCGGCGACGACTACAGCCACGCGGCGAAGCCGCAGTTCTGGCCGTACCCGGAGAAGGTCCTCGGCTGGGCGGCCCGTCCGCTGGAGGCCCTGGAGGAGCCGGGCAAGATGGTCCACGGCTACCGCCCCGCGTGGTGGACCACCACCTACAACCGGACGACCGTCAAGCCCCCGGCCGACCTGTTCTGCACCTCCGCCAACCAGTGCGACCCCAGCAAGATCAAGGACGGCGCCACCAACGACTCCCCGGCCACCGGCCCCTGTCAGCGGACCGACTTCCGCTGCTGGTGGAACACCTCGGTGACCTGGAAGCAGTGCCAGCTCGACCAGTGCGGCAAGGAACTCTTCCGCTTCAACGACACCTATCCCGAAGAGGCCGACGGCAACCCGCACCTGCCCCGCTGCAGCTCCGGACTCCCGTCCGGCACGGTCGTCGTCGACAACGTCAACACCGGCACCCCGCTCGCCGGAAGTGACGCCAGGCGCTGCTGGTCCAGCGCCATCAGCGGCGGCTCCTTCGGCTTCACCTTCGCCACCGACTCCGGTCGGATGGACACCCACCAGCTGAGCGCCGGCTACGGCAACCACATGTGGTTCAGCACCACCCGCAAGGAGGGGTCGGCCGACGCGAGCCGCATGAAGGTCACCGGCACCTGGATCGCCCCGGCGTCCGTCCAGGGCTGGTACCGCGTCCTCGTCCACATGCCGAGCATCGCCGCCCGCTCCCAGCAGGCGAAGTACACGGTGAACGGCGCGACCTCGACGTCGAAGAACCGCGTCCAGCCGCAGCGCATCCGCTCCAACGAGTGGCGTTCGCTCGGCACGTTCCAGTTCACCGGCCAGGCCTCGGTCTCCCTCTCCAACGTCACGCAGGAGGACGGCCGCGACATCGCCTGGGACGCCGTCGCGTTCCAGCCCGTGGGCTCCAAGCCGACGCACATCGTCGGCATGGGCGACTCCTTCGCCTCCGGCGAGGGTGCCACCGGTGAGGGCGGCGGTGACTACTTCCAGGAGACCGACTGGAAGGAGACCGTCGGCGACAGCGAGGTCGGCAACGGCTGCCACCGCTCCAAGAACGCGTGGATCCGCCAGGCGACCCTGCCGGGCTTCTCCGAGTCGGTCGGCTCCATCACCGACCGGTACGGCACGAGCGTCGACCTCTCCTTCATCGCCTGCTCCGGCGCCCGTACGTACAACCTCTGGGCCGGCGGACGCACGCAGTACGGCAACGGCCTCGCCCAGATGGACCTCGGCTACCTCGACCAGAACACCAGCCTGGTCACCGTCGCCATCGGCGGCAACGACTCGCTCTTCACCCCCGTGGTCGAGGAGTGCGTCTACGCGGCCGGCCTGAAGCTCTGCCAGGACGCGGAGTTCGAGAAGGTCAACCCGGACACGGGCGAGAAGACCGGTGAGATGACCGGTCCGCTCAAGAACTTCATGCCCGGGTGGATCACCAACGAGGTCAAGCCGCGCATCATCCGCGTGCTCAACGAGATCAAGACCCGCGCCCCGAACGCCAAGGTCGTCCTCGTCGGCTACCCGGCGCTCCTCAGCGCCAACGGCCAGTGCATCCCCGGCATCGGTACGGAGGAGGCGCCGTGGCTCAACGACGAGCTCGCCCCGCACCTGGCCACGGAGATGGGCAACGCCGCCGCGGCCACCGGAGCGCGGTTCGTCAACCCGGGCCCCGACTTCGCCGGCAAGGCGATCTGCGGTGACCCGGAGAGCATCAACGGCATCGTGCTGTCCGGCAAGGCGGAGTACGACAACGGCGGCGTCCTGCCGTCGATGAAGTCCTTCCACCCGAAGATCAGCGGCGCCCGGCTCTACGCGAACGCCCTCCAGCGGGTGCTGGCCCAGCCGTAAGGTCGGTCCGGCACACGCGGTAAAGAACCACCGCAGCGAGGAACCACCGCAGCACGGAACCGCCGCTGCAAGGAACCACCTGACACCGGGCCCCCGTCACGCTCCTCGTGGCGGGGGCCCACCCTCCTCCCCGGGACCCGCCATGCGCTCCGTACGCCACGCCAAAGCCGCCGCCGTCACCGTGCTCGCCGCCGCGGCCTGCCACGCCGTCCTCTCCACGGGCCTCTCCTGGGCCCGCGACCAGGAGCACGGCAGCCCCGACTCCTGGGCGGCCCTGCCCGGCTTCGCCGGGACCGTCCTGGTCACCTGGATCCTGATGCCCCTGCTGCTGTGGGGCGGCATGCGGCTCCTCGGCGAGCGCGGCACCGCCCCGCTCCTCCTGGCCTGCGGGGTGCTGTGGGCCGCCCTGACCCTGCTGTACGTCGACGACGTCGACCGGCCCTCGGGCATGATGCCGGTCCCGGCGCTGGTCCTGTTCGTGGTGGCGGGGGCGCTGGCCGGCGGACTCGGCTCCCGGCGCGGCGACGACGCGTAGGGCCCCGGCGGAACCGTCCGCCGGGGCCCTGCGCGCATCCGTGCTCGGTCAGGTCGTGAGCCCGGTCAGGTCGTGTACTCGGCGTTCAGCTTCACGTACCCCTCGGTCAGGTCGCAGCCGTACACCGTGAAGGCGCCGTCCGCGATCCCGAGGTCGATGCCGATGACCACCTCGTCGTTGGCCCGCAGGTAGTCGGCGACCACCGTGCGCCGCTCCCCCTCGTCCGCCCGCGGCGGATAGACCTCGACCTCGCCGAACCGCACCTTCACCAGCTCCGGCTCGATGTCCGTGTCGTCCTGGCACTTGCCGATCGCCATCACGACCCGGCCCCAGTTCGGGTCCGCGCCGTGCACGGCCGTCTTCACCAGCGGCGAGTTCACGACCGTCTTGCCGACCCGCTTCGCCTGCGCCGTGTCGCGGGCGCCGGACACCTCCACCTGGATCAGCTTCGAGGCGCCCTCGCCGTCCGAGGCGATCATCTTCACCAGGCTCAGCGCCACCTCGTGCAGCGCCCCGGTGAACTCGTCCGCGTCGACCGGACCGGCCAGGCCGTTGGCGAAGATCACGGCCGTGTCGGAGGTCGAGGTGTCGGTGTCGATCGACACCGCGTTGAACGTGACGTCCATGACCTTCTTGAAGGTGCTCCGCAGGGCGTCCTGCTCGATCTCCGCGTCGGTGACGAAGAAGACGAGGAGCGTGGCCATGTCCGGCTCCAGCATCCCCACCCCCTTCGCGATGCCGGTGAGGGTGGCGTCGCCGACCCTGACCGAGACGCACTTGGGGAGGGTGTCGGTCGTCATGATGGCCCGCGCGGCGGTGCCCATGTCGGCCGGACCCCCCGCCCCGGGGGGCGGGGGCCAGGAGAGGCCGGTGAGGTGGCCGGTGATGGAGTCCATCGGGTACTGGCGCCCGATCACGCCCGTGGAGGCGATGAGCAGGTCCTCCGGCTCGGCCCCGCAGGCGCGCGCCGCGAGGTCCCGGACCGTCGCGGCGTTGGCCGCGCCCTCGGCGCCCGTCGCCACGTTCGCGTTCCGGGCGACGACGACCACGCCGCGGGCCCGGCCGTCGGCGGCGGCCTCGCGGGAGAGCCGCACCGAGGGGCCGGCGAAGCGGGACTGGGTGAAGACGGCCGCCACCTGCGCGGGGACGTCGGAGACGATCATGCACAGGTCGTCACGGCCGTCGTCGAGGACGCCGACGGGAGCGGTGTGGACGGTGAAGCCTTGCGGGACTGCGGGCGACATGAAAAAACCTTCCATGAGGCGAATAGGTATGCAGCGAAGTCCAGAATAAGGGCGGGGCCGGTCCAAGGGAAACGGGGGATTCCCGGACCGGCCCCGCGTCGAAGGGCGACGCCGTCACCGACGGCGCGCCGTGGCTGGTGGCGCGCCGCTGTGCCCGGACGCGCCGAGGCCGGCGGCGCGCCGCTGTGTGCGCCGCGCGCCGTGGCTCGTCGTGCGGCTATCCGCCGAGCGCGCCCTCCCGGGTGCGGCGCCCGGCGATGACCAGGTTCTGGTGGAGCACGGCGTGCATCGTCTCGCGCAGCTGCTTGCCGGGCCGGATGCCGATCTGCTCGATCAGCACCTCCTTCGCCTGGTGGTACACGTCCAGCGCGTCGGCCTGCCGCCCCACCGCGTAGTACGCGTGCATGAGCGACACCCGCAGGTCCTCCCGGAGCGGCTCGCTCGCGATGAGGTGCTCCAGCTGCGAGATGGCCTCGTCGTACCGCCCGAGGAGCACGCCCAGGTGGGCGCGGATCTCCAGGGCGGCGGTCCGCTCCCCGTCGAAGACCGCGGCCCGGTGGCGCAGGATGGGCGTGGCCACGTCGGAGAGCGCCGGCCCCTTCCACAGGGCGAGCGCCGCGTCCAGGTGGAGTGCGGCGTCCTCGTGCCGCTCGGCCGCCATTAAGCCGCGCACCTCGCGGATCATGGCGCGGAAGGCGAACAGGTCGACGTGGTGCGCGGGGATGTCGAGCTGATAGCCGTTGTGGTGGGAGGCGAGGACGTCACGGCCGACGCCCGCCTCCTCCAGGGCCGTACGGATCATCCACACGCTGTTCTGTATCTGCCCGGCCACGGTCTTCGGCGGATCGGACCCCCACGAGTCCTCGATGATCACGTCCTTGGACACCACCTGCCCGGGCTGCAGCGCGAGGGTGGCGAGGAACTTCACCTGCCGCTGGCCCTGGATGGGCACGCGTCTGCCGTCGTGCCAGACGGTGACCGGCCCCAACAGTTCGATGGTGACATGTGCTGCCATGCTGACTCCCCCAGATAGGCATCCCCGCGCACCTCATGAACCACGCGATCGATCGGATGCGCGGATGCGGTTCACTCCGTGATGATCAAGAACGGTGACTCGGTCGGATCTGCTCTGCTCAGTCCGCGACGCCCATGACCGCATAGTCATACATGCCATAGGCCTGCGACATGCGGATGTTAGTCACCCGGTCGGCCCGGTAGATGACCGACTTGACGTACATGTACGGGCACATGACCGCCTCGTCCATCGCGGCCCGGTCGACGGAGGCCCAGATCCCGGCCCGTACGTCGGCGTCGAGCATGCGGGCGCCGCTGTCGAGCAGGGTGTCGACCCGCGTAGAGGCCAGCTCGCCCAGGTTCTGGTTGCCCGCCGACTTGATGGCCCGCGAGTCGCAGATCTGCTGGAGGTAGCCGAAGCCGTCGGGGAAGTCGGCCGCCCAGCCGAACATCACGATCCCGATGCCGTGCTCGCGGAGGTACTCCGGGACGCCGGCGACCTTGTTGAAGTACTCGCCGGAGCTGAACGGCACGACCTCCGCCCGGATGCCGACGCGGGCCAGGCCCGCCGAGAGGGCGAGCGCCGCGTTGTACTCCTTGCGCCGGTCCCGGCGAGCGGCGATCTTCGTCTCGAAGCCGTCCGGGAACCCCGCGAGCTCCAGCTCGCGCCGGGCCGCCTCGACGTCCCCGGTCGCGTCCGGGCCGACCGGGTAGCGGTCGTACGGGGCGTATCCGCGGATGCTGGGCGGCAGCAGCGTGGTGGCGATGTCGCCGGAGGGCTCGCCGCCGTACGCGGCGCGCATGGCCTGCTTGTCCGTGGCGTACTGCACCGCGCGGCGGGCGTGCACGTCCGCGAGCGGCCCGATCCGGGAGTTGATGCAGTACAGCCAGACGAAGCCGGTGTGCGGGTTGTCGACCCGCTCCCGCAGCTCCGGGTCGGCGAGCAGCCGGTCCTGGGTCTCGGGCTGGACCCCGACGCCGGCCAGGTCGATGTCGGCCTCCCCGGTCAGGAGCAGCCGGTCGACCTCCTCGCCGGAGACACCGAGGGTGACGGTGACCTCGTCGGGCAGGGCGGTGCGGATCGGGTCGGTCGCCGCGTCCCAGTACGGGTTGCGCTCCAGGCGCAGGACCTTGCCGCGGACGTACTCGGCCGTGCGGTACGGACCGCAGGCGTCGGGTCCGGGGCGCTCCTCGGGGTACGTGTCGAGGGCGGCCCGGACCGGGATGGTGGTCGGCAGGGCCGCGAGGTAGTCGAAGCCGGCGAACGGTTCGCGCAGCCGGAAGACGACCGTGTGCGGGTCGGGGGCCTCGACGCCCTCCGGACCGGTGAGGTACTGCGCGAAGTACTGCGGTCCGCCGCGGACGACGCCTGACTCCGCCCCGTACACCTCCTGGGGGAAGTTGGCCCGCAGCACCGCGTACCGGACGTCCGCCGAGGTGACGGGGGTGCCGTCGTCGAAGAGCACGCCGCGCCGGAGCCGGTAGGTCCAGGTGCGGCCCTCGTCCGAGACCTCGCCGAGCGCCTCGGCGAGGTCGGGGACGAGCTCGGGGGTGCCGGAGTCGCCGTTGACGTAGCCCACCAGGGGCCGGCCGAGGAGCCGGATGAAGTTCCAGGTGTAGGCGTAGTAGGTGTCGGCGGGGTCCAGGGAGTCGAAATCGTCGGTCCGGGTCAGCCGGAGCGTTCCGCCCCGGTGGGTGGAGGGGTTGAACGTTCCTTCTGTCACGACGGCGTTGAACGGCACGGATCGTCCTGTCCTAGGAGTGGAGGCTTCGCAGGAACCGGGCAGCCACGGGTCCGGCGTCCTTGCCGCCCGACCCGCCGTCCTCGATGATCACGGCCCAGGCGAGGTCCATGTCCTCCTGGTAACCGATCATCCAGGCATGCGTCTGCGGCGGATTCGCCGCACCGTACTCGGCGGTGCCCGTCTTGGCGTGCGGGCTGCCGGGGATGTCCTTGAGGGCCCAGCCGGCGCCGTACGTCACGGTGGCGCGCGACATGTCGCGCAGCGCCGCGACCACGTCGGCGGGCAGCTTCGGCGCGGTGGCCCTCTTCTTCACGTGGTCGGGCACGAGGACGGGCTGCTTGAACTCGCCCTCCTTGATCGTGGCGGCGACGGCGGCCATGTTCAGGGGAGAGGCGAGCACGCGGCCCTGGCCGATGGTGGAGGCGGCCAGCTCGTTGTCCGACTCGGGCACGGGCACCGAGCCGTCGTACGAGACGGCGCCGATGTCCCACTCCTCGCCGATGCCGTAGTAGCGGGCGGTGTCCTTGAGGACCGGGCCGGCCACCTGGGCGCGCTCACCGACGAAGAAGGTGTTGCACGACTTGGCGAAGGAGTCGCGGAAGGTCGAGCCGGCGGGCAGCTCGAACTGCTTCTGGTTCTCGAACTGCTGGCCGTTGACGTGCTGGAACTTCGGGCAGTCGGCCTTCTCGTCCGGCTTCACGCCCTTCATCAGGAGGGCGGTCGCGGTCACGGCCTTGAAGGTCGAGCCCGGGGGATAGCGCCCCTCCAGGGCCCGGTTCATGCCGCCGGGCCGGTTCGCGGCGGCCAGGATGTGGCCGTTCGTCGGGTCGACGGCGACGAGGGAGACGTTCTTGTCCGTGCCCTGCAGCGCCTCGGCGGCCGCCTCCTGGACCTTCGGGTCGATCGTCGTGCGCACGTCCTCGCCGGGCTTCGTCCCGGCCTTGGTCACCGCCTCGACCTCCTGGCCGGAGTTGCGGTCGACCACGACGACGGAGCGGGGGTGCTCGGCGTTGCCGGACAGCACCTTGTCGTACCGCGCCTCCAGGCCCGAGACGCCCTTGCCGTTCTCGTCGACGTTGCCGACGAGCGAGGGGGCGGTCAGCTCGCGGCCGTGCTTGTCGAGGACGGTGCCGCGGCTGTCGTTGGACTTCAGGGCGAGGGTCTGGCCCGGCTCCATCTTGGGATAGATCACTGGAGTGGAGAATTCCACTTTCCATTGACCGCTCTTGAGCGCATTCGCCGAGGACTCGTAGGTGAGCGAGCCGGCCGAGGGGATATCCATACGGACGGTGAAGGGAACCTGAACCTTTCCACCGTCGGCCTTGCGGGCCTTGTCGAGGGCCGCCGTGATCGTCGTCTTCGTCGGCTTCAGGTTGGTCATGACGGACTTCACGAGAGATTCGGCGTTCTTCGGCGAATCCGTCAGGTTCCCGGCCTCGGTGGGCTTGTTCGCGGCCCACGCGTCGAGGAACTTCTGTACCTGCGCGGTGGCTTCCCGGACGTCCTTGTCGGGTTCGTCCGAAGCCGCCAGCGACGTGTACCCCCAGTACCCTAAGCCGCCCAGTACGGAGAGGGTGACGACCGTGCCGACAATCGGCTTCACCCGGCTGCGCCGGCGCCGAGTGCCGTAGTTGCTGTAGCGAGACATGGCCATGAGTTTAGGCCGTTCCCGTCGCGGATCGGCCCGTGTTCGCAGGCTCGTTGGCGGGCTCGCCGTGCTGTCGTGTCCCGTCGGGACGGTGTCCGGCCCACTCGCTCCCGCGCCGTCGGTTATCGCGTATCAAAACATTCCCTGTGTGGAGATGCGGTGAACAGTAACGTCCGAGGTCAGGAGGTCCGCGCGCCCCGCGGATGACCGGGGACCACCCTAGGTTCCGTTTCTCTTCTGGATCTCTCCGCCCGCTCTCGACGAGCCATACGGGAGGGTTCCGCACGGTCCGGCGCATTCACCTCTCGCGCAATGCGTGGAACATGGCAAGAACCGCTGTCCGCGCCGCGGGGACAGGTCGGCGGAATTCACTCCGTCCCGCATCCGAAGCATCGAGCCAACGATTTGGCCGAATCCTTCTCGTCCCCTGATCGGATCGCACGTAGTGTTTCACGCCATGTGCGGACAACCCCGAATACGCGGCCCCGGCGCATTACTCCCCCCGGTGGCGCCCCGGCCCTCCCGCGCCCACGCGGAGAGCGCTCCCACGCCGTCCGCCCCGCACCACGCCCTCGACCAGGCTCTCCGTGGGACGACCCCTCTCCCGGCAGGCCCCGGAGCCGGCCGCGACGGCGTCGAGGACCACGTCCGCACCCAGGCCCTCCGGAGCCGCCGCGACCCTACGAGTACCGGCCATCCCCGACGCCTCGCCCACCCCCCGAGGCTCCGGCGCGGCGGACGTCCGCCCCGGGCCGGCGCGACGGGCAGACGGCCGGAACGCGCACCGTGGACCGCGGGCGCCCGCCCCCGCCGGGGCCCCAACTCGCCCCCGTATCAACGGAATCAGCCAATCGGCCCGCAGCCAAAGACTCCATTGACACGCCCCTTGCGCCTTACGTCTACTTCTCCACGCACAGTTCGAACGGAAGTCGACGCGCGTCACCACGTGAAGGATCCCAGGATGTTCACAGAGGACACAGACGGCAGACCCCGACCCGTTCACATCGCTCTGTTAGGTTCGCTCGACGTCAGGGTCGGACCGGAGCGCGTGAGCGTGCAGGGCCACCGCCAGCGAGGCGTCCTGGCCGCCTTGGCCCTCCAGGCCGGGCGCGTCGTGACCACCGACCACCTGATCAGGGCCGTCTGGTACGACAGGCCCCCCCGCACCGCCATGGGCCAGGTGCACACCGGCGTCTGGATGCTCCGGACCGCCCTCGTCAACGCCGGCGGCCCCGCGGACGCGCTGCGCTCCTGCGCCACCGGCTACCGCCTCGACGCCGACCTGTGCTCCGTCGACGTGACGTACTTCCGCACGCGGATCGCCGAGGCCCGCACCCTGCAACGGCTGGGCCGGCTCGACGAAGCGGTGCGGCTCGTGCGCTCGGCCCAGGAGCTGTGGCGCGGCCCCGCCCTCGCGGACATCACCCACCAGGGCCTGCGCGGATGGTCCACCCGCCTCGAGGAAGAACACGTCGCCGCGCTGCAGTACCGGACGTCCCTCGAACTCCAGCTCGGACGCCACGAGGAGCTCATCCCCGACCTGTTCGAATGGGCCGGCCACTACCCCCTGCGGGAGAGCCTCCACGCCGACCTCATGCTCGCCCTCTACCGCTCCGGCCGGCAGGCGGACGCACTCCAGGTCTTCCACGGCGTACGGCAGACCCTCGCCGACGAGGTCGGCATCGACCCGGGACCCGGCCTGCGCACCCTCGCCCAGGCGATCCTCCGCCAGGACACCGCCCTCACGGGGTCGGCCCCCCACCACACACCGTCGTCATACCGAGGAGATCTGCTGTGAGTACGGGGCCCACCACCGACGACAGCGCACGCGTGCCCGCCGCGGGCGCCGAGCCGCCCAAGCGCGCCCAGAGCATCCCCCGGGGCAAGGGGGTCGGCTGGTTCGGCGCGGCCGCCCTCGTCAACGCCGTCGGCACCGGCTTCTTCTACCCCTACCAGCTGCTCTTCTTCGTCGCCGTCACCGACCTCTCCCTCACCACCGTCGGCGCCGGTCTGACGGCGGCCACCCTGATCGCCCTTCCCGCCGTCTTCCTGGTGGGGCGGCTCGTGGACCGCTGGGGACCCAGGACCGTCCTCATCCTCGCCGCGCTCGTCCGCGCCGCCGTCTTCGTCGGCTACCTCTTCATCCACAACCTCGCGACCTTCGTCGCCCTCGCGGTCGTCGCGGCGGTCGCCCAGCGCGCCGAGCAGATATCCATGCCGGTCCAGGCCGCCGCGACCGCCCCCGAGAAGGAGGTCGGCCTCTGGCTCGCCCTGACCCGGGTCACCTTCAACCTCGGCATGGGCTTCGGCGGTCTGCTGGCCGGCCTCGTCTTCGTGGGCGCCGAGGACGGCTCGGGCTACGTCGCGATGGGTCTGCTCAACGCCGGCAGCTTCGCCCTCGCGGCCCTGCTGTACCTCCCGCTGCCGGCGGTGCGCTCCGCCCACTCCCAGAAGAAGACGGCCGGCACCGGCCGCCCGTGGCGCGACGCGCTGTTCCTCAAGCTCGCGCTGGTGAACTTCCTCCTCATCACCGTCATCGTCGCCACCGAGGCCGGGCTCCCGGTCTACCTCATCGAGGAACTGAAGGCCCCCACCTGGACGGTCGGCCTGGTCTTCGCCGTCAACACCGTCCTGATGGTCCTGTTCCAACTCCCCATCACCGGCCGGGTCGAAGGCCGCGCCCCCCTGCGCGTCATCGCCCTGGGCAGCGTGATGCACGCCGCCCTGCTCGCGGTCCTCGGCCTGGCGGGAGTGCTCTCCTTCGCCATGCTGCTCCCGCTGATGCTCCTCGGCGTGACGATCTACACGGTGGGCGAGATCCTCGCCACCCAGGCACTCTCGGTCCTCCTGGTCAAACTGGCCCCCGAACACGAACTCGGCGTCTACCAGGCCTTCAACCAGGTCCTCGTCGGCCTCTCCCTGGCCGTCGTCCCCCTCCTGGTCACCTTCTTCCTCACCCACGCCCCCGCGGGCCTCTGGTGGCTCCTCGCCGCCTCGACGGTGGCCCTCTCCCTGGCGATGCTCCGCCTCCACCACACCTCGGCGGCAGCCCTGACCGGCCCACCGGCGTCCTGACACGCGGCCTCGCGAGGGCCCCGGCCGGCGGTGGTCGACGACCGGTCCTGACCGTCCCGTCGCCGAACGCATCGCGCGACGACTCCGGCAGGGCGCCGGGCGAAAGCCCGGCGCCCACCCGGAGACCTACCAGTCCACCGCCCGGTTCCTGAAGCCCTGGTTGGCGCCGTAGTGGCAGTCCCACAGCCGCGCGCGGGCACCCGGCTGCGTGCTCCAGTCGGCTATCTCCAGGCACTTGCCGTACACGTACGCGTGGTCCATGTAGAGGATGCCGTCACCGCCGAAGAAGTTCTGGTTGAGGCCGTAGTGGCAGTCCCACTGGTTGGCGGTCGCCCCGTTGTTGCGCGCCCAGCCGCCGATCTCCAGGCACTTGTTGCTGTTGACGTTGACGTAGTAGGACGACCCGGCGAGGTTGTCCGACCGCCAGAAGCGGTGCCACTTCTGATTGGCGCCACCGGTGCAGGGCCACTGGCGGACGGCCGCGCCGTTCGCCGTGCTCCAGTCAGCCACCTCGAGACACTGACCGGAGTGGTCCACGCGGATCTCGACGGTGCCGAGGTACGTGAAGGTGGGCTCGGCGGCCTGGGCCGGAGCGGCCGCGACGCCGAAGGTGAGGCCGAGGGATGCGGCAAGAACGAGCAGGCCGCGGCGGGCGCGGACGAGCGGGTTGAACTTCATGATCCTCTGCAATCAAGAAAGGTCTCGGCCTGCGGCCGAAAAGACTTGTCATGATCGCATAAGTACCCACGGCAACTCCGCGCGCTGGCAAGCCATGTGAGGGGGCAGCCGGAATCCTCCCCTCCGAATCGCCGACTGTGGGGAGGATGCGGCGTGCATGGGCTGCCGACGGGTGCCCTCCGTCCGGACGCGGCCTCGCCACGCTCGATCGCGTCGAAGTAGCCACCCAACCGCATGCCGCCGAGGGCAGCGTCCACCCTCGCGCAACCTGCTCCGGCCAGCGGAGCCGGATCAAGGGCTGGAGGAAGTCAGGCAGAGAGCACGGCCGAGCTCACTCGCCTCTCATCCGCGATCAGTGACAAAGCGCTGGCAGGGGCGGCCGCGTGCGCGCTGCCATCTGTGCTGGTGCGGAGGGGAACCTGCGCGACGGTGTTCGTACGCGGCCGGTCGCGTGATCGAAGCACCTTCGCTTCGAGATGCTCCGCCGCAGAAAATCAGCGTTTGTCCTACGCGGATCGGCCGGAGGCATCACGATATACGAACGACCGTGAGAGGCCACACATGACTACCACTCTTGCCAAGGGCGGCAACACTGCCTTGTCTGCCGCGGTTTGCCGCGTCACCCTTACCTCATCGACTACAGGCATCGATGTGTCTGCTGTTCTGCTCGGGCAGGACGGCAAGGTGCGGAGCGATGACGATCTGGTTTTCTACAACCACTCGTCGCAGGACGGGATCGCGCTGCACGGGCAGACAATCGTCGTGGATCT
This sequence comes from Streptomyces sp. NPDC003327, assembly GCF_053589515.1. Lineage (NCBI taxonomy): Bacteria > Bacillati > Actinomycetota > Actinomycetes > Kitasatosporales > Streptomycetaceae > Streptomyces > Streptomyces sp. NPDC003327. The sequence continues at coordinate 136,348 of NZ_JBSFSA010000006.1, forward strand.
GAGCGTGGTCCCGGCGGCAGTCGACCGCATCGCCGTTGTCGCCAGCATCGACCCCGACCTGCAAGCTACACACTTCGACACGAGTAATACCCCCCAAGCGCTCATTGAGTGCGGGAACGCGCGGGTCACATTTGCGCCGCCGCCGCTCGTAGACGGGGAGACGGTGGCGGTCCTGGTTGAGCTCTACCGAAGAGATGGCAGTTGGAAGGTAAGAGCGGTCGGCCAGGGATGGGATACAGGGCTGGCAGGTCTGGCCTCGGACTTCGGCATCGTTGTGGATGACCCAGGACCGTCCCCGGTCCGGCCCCCGTCCGTGTCGGCGCCCCCGGAGACGCAACGCATGGCCACTGCTCCGCCGCCCCCTGCCTACGCACCGCGGGTGTCGCCGGCCTCGCCGACGACACCGGTTCGCCCTCTCGTTCCGCTGGGCAAAGTCGCCCTCACCAAGGCCGGGCAGGCGACAATTGGCATGCACAAAGGCGACCCGAGCCTCATCGTGACGGCCACACTTGAGTGGAACGGCGGAAGCGCGTCCCGAAGGCGAGCCGGTGCTGACCTCGACCTGTACGCCCTTTATGTCCCCGGGAGGCTGGTCACACCCCCTGGAAAGCGTCCGAACAAATCGGACGAGGCCGTCTACTACCGAGAGCTCGGGTCGCCTGTCGCGCCGCCGTATATCGCTTTGGACGGCGACTCCAGGGTGCCGGGTCGTGAGACGATCACGATCCGTCGTCCAGATCTCCAGGGCTACGTCCTTCTGTGTGCTTACAGTGCGGTGGAGAACGGGGCCGGATCGTTCAAATCTTATGGCGCTCGGGCGGTTGTCTCTGACGGGCGGGGATCCAGCATCACGGTGCCACTTTTCAACAATCGCAACTTGTCCTATTGGGTCGCAATAGCATTGATTGACTTCACCGTTCCAGGCGGTGCTCAGATCCGGCATGTGGAGAAGTACAGCGGCAACCACGTCGAGGCCCGCCCAACTCTGTACTCGAATGGAAATTTCCGAATGAGTACCGGCAAGGTCGAGTTCAAAACAAGGTAGTCGGCTTCCGGGGACCACGACCCTTCGTCTTCGAGGTCCCGCAGCGTGCGCTGGATCGTCGCCCGCGCGAATCCATAGCGCTCCGACAGTTCCTCGTGCGACGGCAACTTCTTGCCCATTGGGGAGTTCCCCGAAGATCCGCTGACCTCTGTTCGCCGGCAGAGGCCGAAGGTCTCCAACGAAGTGGATCCGCGGGTTGTCGCGAACCCTGAGCAAGCCCCGTCACTCCTCCACGCTGTCTCGTACGTTGGTGGCTACCGTCGGGCTCGCGGCCGACACACGGTCGGACTGTTCGCCGAATGCACTTCGGGGGCTTTCGGCCTGCGGAAGTGGTCGGTCTTGCCGAGCCGGATCTCACCCTCCCCGCTTCCGGCTGGGGGAACCGCGCTCCTTGACCGGACCTGCCCCAGCGTGGGGCGTGGACGGAGCTGCTGCGCGAGTACGAGTGAGCGTTGCCTGACAACCTGCGCGCCAAGGCCCCTGGACCTGTCTGGGGGTCTTCTGCGTTCCCCTCCCCGTCTAGAACAGGGGCAGTCCACCCTGCCGGCCAGTTCGTCGCGTATCGGGGATGTGGGTAGATGTCCGAGCCGTCGTACACGCACCACTGACGGCCCAGCCACTCGCACTCGGGAACGGATCCTTCCCAGTCGTCGGTGCAGCGGTCTGCCCATTCGCGGCCCACGAGAACGGGCCGCGTCAGGATCCCGTCCGCGGTGTCCTGGACGCGCAGGACCATGCCGACATCGTTGATCCCCGGGTTGCCCCGCGGACCGTACGACACGTTGTGAGTACCTGAGGAATGAAGGTCCAGGACTGTCTCCTGAAGTACGGCAGGCACGCGGCCAGTCAGCTCCAGCCCCTCCAGAGTCACACGCGGTCCGTGGGCAGCGTCGGCAGCCACGCAGAAGAGCCGGCCGGTGCCCTCGAAGTATGCGTAGACAGCGGGCACCGCTGGATGGAAGCCGAGCTGGAGGCCGTAGATCTCCGGGTAGAAGGGCTCGGCGGAGAATCTGCTCAACTCAACGGCTTCCGGAAGAGCGGCCCGGGCCTCGTCGGCGGACATGCCGAAGCGCAGCGGACCAACGCTCTCCAGCGGGGTCAGCACCCACACCGGTCGAACCGGCTCCGCCGCAGTCTCTACGGCTCCCGAACCCATCTGTTGCTCCCCCTCGTTCGTCACCCCAGTCCCGGCCCTGACCTGCGCCGACACCCCACGGCCCAGGCCGCGAATAGGCCGCGGCCCCTGTCATACGGTCGCCCACCCCGGCATACGCCTGCATATACAACAAGACCCCGCGCTCAGCGTTTTCGCTGATCACGGGGTCTTTTGGCACTTCCTGCGAAGTGCCCCCGGCAGGATTCGAACCTGCGCACACGGCTCCGGAGGGCATGGTTTCATGGAGCCACATAGCCACCTTGACCTGCACGCTCTTGTCTTCTGAGTGGAGGGTGGGGCGATCTCACTCGCTACTCACTCGGGAGTGGCCCATGGGCACCGTGGCTTCATGGCTGAGGACGACTCTCAGCCCGAACCCTTCAATGTCCTGAATAACCGATCAAGGTCGGGCAGGCCTTGGACGATCCTCCGCGGCTGCCTCGGCAGTGGCCGGAGTGTATTTCTTCCCGGTATCTGGGGAGCGAGATGCGGCGGTAGCCCGCTCGCTCCAGGACCGCGGTAGAGGTGATTCTGGAGGGGGCGCTCATGTCTCCACTGTCAGTCACCGATCGATGAGACCAGCTCGCTAGGGGAGAGCGGTGGCCCAATGCTCCATCGCCTTTTCGGCCAGGTAGCGGACCATCCTGAGATCTGAAGCCAAGTCGCGTGCCTCTCGGCTGTGAATTCCCAACAACGGTGTCTTCCTCCTGCCTCCACCTTCCTTCATGTGAACGATGCGGTTGCGGATTCCATAAACCCGTGAAGACACATCTGTGCGGTAGTCCTGGCTGGGGAGTAGAGCACCCGAGCCATCATGGTCGAGGGCAGTCACATGCTGGATAATAAGCGGGTCGCTCAGTGTTGAGAATAGATCTTTGTCGCCCAGGAAGTTGACAATCTCTTTCTGTGTGACCGCCAGGTTGATCACTGCATCGAGCTGACTCTGTTCGAGCCTCATGCTGGAATTCTGGCGAGGGAAAGGCGAACTAGCCTCGGACTCCTTCGCAACTTGCTGGGCGCTGACCTCATGAGCGGTGGCCTTGGGCATGTAGAACTCAAGTACCTGGTAGTACTTCAAGAACCGCTCGACAGGGTGGCGGCCGAGCGAGTTTCCTGCGCCGTAGAGTTCGGCGGGCTCCGAGTCGTACCGCTTCTGCGGGAAGCGAACCCGAGCCGAGTAAGAGGGTCCCCGCCTGCTTCCCAGCCTGTAGCCGTCGTTCCAAAGCCGCAAGGAGGCTCCTGCTCTGGCGAGGCCGAAGAGGTACGAAGTTCCGTACGCGACTAGCTTCTCCTGTGCCTCCTCAGCGTCCGAGGCTGTGACACCGGAGAACTTCAGGCTTGGCGCGAGCCCGCGTCTATGCCCGGTGCTGTATAGCAACGACAGGTCACGAGGAACGGATACGAGGCTTAGAGCAAAGCCAGAGCCATCTGAGGCGGATACAGGGAAAGCTCCCTCAGATGCGAGCCAGCCGAACAGATCAGATCGGGCGCCATCTGCTAGATTTTCGAGTCGGACACGGCCCTTTTGCCGTGGAAAGAGGCGTCGCATGATCAGGTGGTGAAACTCATCGAAATCGCCCAGAAGTCGAGCCATGATTACCCTGTCCTGCGGAAACCAGACAGCCTGCCGCGTCGGCATGGGAACAGCGGAGTCGACGAGACGCTCGAAGTGCGGCAGTTGCGCGGCTGATCGCAACCGGATGCGCAAATCATCCGCGCCGAATACCACTAGCGCAGGGTTGCGCCAGCGCCTTCCATCCCACTTCTGAGTATCGTCCCATTCGACACGCACATCACCGCGTCGGGACGCCAGCTTCTTCAGGCGTTCGACCGCCTCCCGGTAAGTGGGCTGAGGCGGTTCGTACTGCTCATCGTCGAAGTCATCCCAGGGGTCCTCGACGTACTGATCCATGTCGTCCATACAAGCCTCTCTGGTTGTGGCCTGACCAGCGCGAAACTGCTGCCAGGGGCATCGTAGGGAGAGAGCCGTCGCCTCCAGGCCTGTTTCGCGGGGAAAGCAGGGAAGGGTGCGCACCGATCTACAGGGAGTCCCGTGCTGCACTGTGGCCATCCGGCCTCATGGGGGAGTCATGCCGGCTCGGCTGTTTCGTCTCCGAGGCCACGAGTTGCAACCTAGGTGAGCACCTTTTGGGTCATATGGGGTTGATCGGGCATATGGGTGCTGCTGAAGCTCTCGCCTCATGGGCGGGCCTGCTCCGCGGTGGGGAGGGTTCACTTGACGATTGCCCCTCTGTGACTCGCCGGCGCCACTAGGCTGCGACCGTGGAGCATGACGAGACACCTCAGACGGGTGACGCAGATGGCGCAGGGCGCCGAGGCATCTTCGACGGTTTTTCTGGCTTTGCCACTCCGACGGTCGATGATTGGAAGGCAGTTCTGCGCAATGGGCTCGTGGTTGTTGATACCAACGTCCTGCTCAACCTCTACCGCTATAACCAGGATGCGCGAGCTTCGCTGATGGCTGCCCTACAGAACCTCGGATCATGTCTGTGGGTTCCGCATCAGGTCATGGACGAGTTCTGGCGTGGCCGTGAAGGCGCCATCGATGATCCACGAAAGCAGCTCGAAGATTCTGAGGTTGCACTCAAGAAGGGGCTGCAGGGCTCGTTGGAGGGTCTGCGGCGGTGGGCCAACCGCGTCTCCCTGGACCGGTCGCAAATAGTGCAGCTTGAAGCGACGCTCACAGCTGCTTGTGATGAGGTTATCGCCAAAATGGCCGATGTTGTTGACATCGGCGAACAGGAGATGGCGAAAGACACCTCCAAAGACAAAGTGGTTGCCGCGCTTGCCGCGCTGCTCGATGGAAAGGTTGGAGCCCCACTAGAGGGCAAGGCCCTGTCTGAAGCTATTGCCGAGGGTAAGCGGCGGGTGAATAATAAGGTACCACCCGGCTATATGGATAAATCCAAGGCGTCCCGAGGGGATGATTCAGAAGTAGGTGACTATCTCGTATGGCTACAGCTCATCTTGGAGGCTAAGGAAAGAGGTGTGGATGTCCTCCTGGTGACTGGTGACGTAAAGGAGGACTGGTGGCGTACGCGTAACAAGATTCCTCTCGGCCCCCGGAACGAACTCGCGGAGGAACTTCTGCGTGAGACGGGTACACGGTTGTACATGTTGCGGCCCGAAGGTCTCCTTTCCTATGCGAGAGATTTCCTGGAGGTTGAGGTTACTGAGGACTCTCTCCAGAATGTCGAGATGGTGGATGCTCAATCAACGTCCGATGCGGTATTCAGTGATCTGGTAGATCTCGTAGAGGTCGATCCGTCCGGTGCCGTCTTGGGCGCGTGGCGTGAAGTTGAGTATGCCGTGGAGAGGGCGTTTCCGAGTTACGTTAAGCAAGGGCCGCGCTTCTCCGCTTCGATGCGCCTGAAGGCCCTGCATAGCCACCCTGGCGTCTCGCCGGATCTCGTGAGGTCCGTTCGGGAGCTTCAGGAGATCAGGAATAACCTTGTGCATTCGAGTGAGTATGAACTGACTCAGGAAGGTGCACGGACTTTTGTGGACAGGGCTAAGGGAATCGTCGACGCCCTGGCTTTGGCTGCGGCCCCTCGTTTTCAGTCCGCGCGATTTGAACGGGCTGTGTATGATGCGATTCAAAGATTCGGTTTTAGTGCCGAGGTCCCCACCGGAGCGGGGCGTGAATATGACATCGCGGTAAGCGATGCATCGAGCCCTGATTTGTGTGCCTACGTTCACGTTAGGTATCTGTCTGGCGGAGAATTCTCTGCGAGGCGTTTGCGTGAAGAGGCGGGAATGTTGGCTTCGGCGCCTTCTGGAGTTGCCTCGCTAATTGTTGTAACCAATGCAGAGTTGAGCAATCGTGCTCGTGAATTTAATTCGAGCATCGATTCGTCTTCGGGTATCGATGGGCGCCGCATGGAGATCGTGCAATGGAAGGGGGCGGAAGATGATCCATTGCTGATGCGTGCCATTGGGAGGGCGATGCGCAAGGCTGGACCTTCCGGAGCAGAATGAATGTTAACCGAGGAGAGTCATTGGTAAGTCGCAACCCGCGCGGAACCTACATGGTGATCTCGGGGCATCTCAAGGACCGTATCAATAGTGGAGATATCCTTGAGGCGCTACCATCGGAAGCTCAGTTGCAACAGGTCTATGGCGTCTCACGTAATACGGTCCGCCGGGCTCTGAAGTTGCTTGCGGCTGAAGGGGTTATTGAATCCGCTCCGGGTTCCGGTTGGCGCTTGGTGCAGGCGAGTGATCGGCGGAGTCTTGACGAGCGGATGGTCGAATTGATAATCGAGGACGCTCTTGGTGTCGGGGATTCGTACCCATCAGAAGCCAAGCTATGTGAGCGTTTCGGTGCTTCTCGTACGGCCGTGCGTCGCGTTCTTGCACAGATGGAAGGAAGCGGCTTGCTCGACACCGTTGCCGGGAAGGGGCGGACAGTGCGCGCTCTCCCGGCGTCGTCCGGGCAGCCGTAGCCTGGCGTCCATGGGGCTTACTGAGTGGGCGTACTCGCTCTCCGAATCGATGTTGTCCGAGCCGCTGCCGCGTCGTTGGGCACACTCCCTCGGCGTGGCCAAGCGGGCTCGGTCCCTGAGCCCGATCCTCGGCGCCGACGCCGAGCTGCTGGAGGCCGCGGCCGTTCTGCATGACGTCGGGTACTCGCCGACCATCGCGACCACCGGCTTCCACCCGCTCGACGGGGCCCGGTTCCTTCGGGAGCAAGAGGGCGCCGACGAGCGGGTGGTGCGGCTCGTGGCGCATCACTCCTGTGCGCTCCTGGAGGCCGAGGAGCGAGGGCTCCGGCATGAGCTTGAGACGGAGTTCGAGCTTGAGCGGCCCGAGCTGGTGGACGCGCTGATCGTCTCTGACATGACGACGACGCCCGACGGCGGGCATACCACCCCGGTCGCCCGGCTGGACGAGATCGTCCAGCGGTACGGCCCGGACACGATCGTGGGACGGTTCATTCAGCGCGCGGCGCCCGAGATCTACGCCGCCAACGAGCGGGTGGAGCGCCGTATGGCCGCTGCCGCGGCCGGCGCTCAGCCGAGGTAGGGCTCCCGTCGCGACTCGTCCAGGCCGTGCCGGATGCGCAGCCTCATGGACGGGTGGATGTCCAGGTCATCGAGGTCCGCTGGGTTCACCCAGCGGACCTCCTTCGATTCGCTGCTCGTGCGGAGGGATCCACCGACCGGGTGGGCCCGGAAGCAGATGGAGAACTGCTGGCGGACCTCTCCGTCGTCGTACGCCAAGACGTGGTCCGGGTCTGTGTAGAGGCCGACGATGTTGTCCACCTCCACTTCGATCCCCGTCTCCTCCCTGACCTCGCGGACCGCGGTGTCGCCAATTCGCTCGCCGATGTCGTGGCCCCCACCTGGAAGAGCCCACAGGTCGTTGTCGGTCTTGTGGATGAGGAGGAGCCGCCCCTCGTCGTCGCGTACGACGACCGTCACGGACGGCACCACCGAGTTGGCCTTTGGAGCGGTGGGGTCACGGAAGTAGTCGATCCGGCTCATGCGTCTGAGCCTCCCAGGTCAGTGGGTGAGGTGATGGGGCGGGCGCTCTCCCAGACTCGTTCGATGCTCTCGGCGTAAGCGTCGAAGAGCTCGCCGCCGGCCACCCGCTGGATGTGCAACACCGGCGCCATGTACGCGCCAACGCCGTACAGGTGCCCGTTCGCGAGTATCTGGTCATCCGCGCGATAGAGGGAGTTGTAGAGCGTGGTGGAGTGGAGGCGGAACTCCACGCCGGGGAGTCCGAAGAGTGGCGCATAGTTGACCAGGGCATTTCGGATCTTGCCTGCCATGGCCCCGCCGATCCCCTCGTCGGCTCCGCGCACTGCCACCGCAGCTGAGTCGGGGTCGCCGAGCATGAACCGGACCGGGATGCCGGCGGCTGACTTCTCCTTGACGACCTGGTGGAAGGCCGCGTCCTCGGTGAGCCAGAACCCCGAGTAGACCAAGACGTCGAAGGACCGCTGAGCGCTGGCGTAGAGCTGCGTCCAGAGCCGATTCGGCACGACCGAGCGGTGGGGGTAGAGCTTGATCAGCTCGGCGTTGCCCGCCTCGGTGACCTCTGCAGACGTCCGCTCCTCAGGCCATAAGTAAGACATCTCGCGCTGAAGGAGCGAGGCCGTCGCGTACTTGAATCGGCGGTACGGCTGGCGCTTGGGGTCGTTGATCCAGCGCTCGACTGTCTTCGCCGACACCCCGAGCCGCTCGGCGACCTGATCGAGCGTCATGCCGCTCTCGATGATGGCGCCGCGCAGTCGTTCGTTGGCCATGCCGCACTCTCCCACCCGCGGGACGACTTGGGACGACTTCACCGTAGCCAAGTCGTCCCGCAGCCGTACATGTGTGGAGTCCAGCGTCTGCCCTGATCAGGCCAAGCTTGAGGCATCGAGCGGGGCGGGTTCACGAACTCCTTGAAAACCAAGGGACTTGACGACCCCAGCCCGTCTCTCCATGATGAGGAACAGGTAATACATGTACCCCGTCGGGCTTCGGCTCGAAGGAGGTGCCGTCTACAAGCACAGGGCGGGGACGCTGCAATCCCGCTAAAGGCCAGGTGGAACAGGGCTTCGGCCCGTACTGGCGAGGTGGCCCGGTGACCGCGAGCAACGGCCGGAGGGTGGGGACACAGGTCCCCCTTGCAGTGCTTCATCCGATCCAACCGACCGAGAGGGTCCCATGCATCGACGAAGACTCTGGGCGTCGCCCGTGCTCGACCAGTACGGCGACCACGCCCACCGCGTCCCCTGATCCGCCGCTTCGACGCACCGGGATAGCCGGTGACTCGCGGACGTCAGGTCACCTGCGCAGCGGTTGCTGCGGCCGGTTGCCTCCCTCGCCCGTCCGGGCCCCGCGCGGGGTGCCGTACGGGCGAGGCAGGGGGAGCCGGAGAGATTCCGACCCCGCCGCGCTGGGGTGGCTGCCTCTCACCTCGGACCGAGGCCACCCAGCGCCCCTTCGACAAGTTCAGGAGCGATCAGCCATGCGTACATTCATCGGCGGCCATCAGGCCGTCAGCGCCAACGACTTCGTGGAACTCGCCCTCGGCACCCCGGTGGAACTGTGGCTCGGGGTGGAGGGCGAGAGCGAGGAGGAGCGCGCGGCCCGTCTGGACGCGGCGCGGGACATCCTCGCGGACAACCCGAACCTGCCGGACGAGGTGAGCCGAGTCGCCGCCGAGGCGATCGAGGCGTTCGCGCCGGAGCTGTTCAACGTCCTCCCGCTGGTACGGCCGGCGGCCCGCCGCTCCCGTTCCCGGAAGGGGGCGGCGGCATGAGCGCTCGGGTGCCCTGGGGCCCGGAGCTGGTTCTCGTCTGGCTCGGCTCGCTGATCGCGTTGGGCAGTGCCGCGGGCGCTGTTGCGGTCCATCAGGCGTGGCTGTTCGCCGCGGCGGTTCTCGGGTTCATCGTCCAGAACATCGGTTGGGCGGTTCGGAACCGCAAGCTCTTCGGTGGTGTGCGATGACGACCGTGATCACCAACGAGCGGTCGGCGGTTCCGCCGCTGACGCGTCCGGAGATGGGCCTCGCCGGTATCGGCGCGCTCGCCGCGGCCGGCGTCGGAGCCCTCGGGCTCATCTCCTCCTTCGACGCCGTGTCGGCCGCCGCGCTGCGGTGGGGCTTCGGCGAGCCGTGGATGCTGCCGGTCGGCATCGACGTGGCCATTCCGGTGTTCACCGTGGCCAACCTCCTGCTGATTCGGATGGACATGGCCCTCGCGTGGGTGCGGTTCGTGCCCTGGGTCCTCACCCTGATCACCTGCGGCCTGAACGTGGCCGCCGGGCACGGCATGTGGGCCAAGCTCGCCCACGGCACGATGCCGCTGCTGTGGGTGGTGTTCTCCGAGATCGGCGCCCATATCTACGCCGTACGGATCGGGGCCGCGACCGGCCGCCGGATGGACGAGATCCGGGCCTCGCGGTGGCTGCTCGCCTTCCCCTCCACCTTCTCGCTGTGGCGCCGGATGACCCTCTGGGAGATCACCTCCTACGCCGATGCGCTCTCCCGTGAGAAGGAGCGGCAGCTCGCCCGCGCCGACCTGCGCGAGACCTACGGATGGCGGTGGCGGTCGAAGACCCCGCGCCGTGAGCGTGTCCTCCTGAGGCTCGGGGAGCTTGCCCCCGACGGGGCCGTAGAGGAGCCGGAGCAGGAGCCCGCCGTGCCGCCGCCGGCCGAGGAGCAGGACGAGCGGAAGCCGCGCAAGCGCACCACCCGCCCGAAGCCCAAGGGAGCGAAGCCGCCGCGTTCGGCGGCGGAGTTGCTGGCCGAGGCCCGCGAGCTAACTGCCGACTGGCCGCTGGCAGGGATCAATGCCGAGGCGATCCGGACCGCGCTGCACTGCTCGGCAGCCAACTCCCGCGTACTGCGGGACGAGTTGCTCGCTGAGCGGGCCAGCCGCCCGGATCTCCACTCCGTCGACACGAACGACGCCAGCGACACGGACGAGTCTGCCGACACGGCCGAGGAGGTCGCCGCATGAACACCCTCGCCACGATCCTCGCCGCGACCGGCCCGCTCGCGGCCGGATGGTCCGGCCACGTGCTGTGGCTGCGCCGTCGGCTCCGCACCGCCCGCCGCGACCCGCTGACCGGGCTGCGGACCCGCGAGGGCTTCACCCGCCGGGCCGCCGCGCTCCTGCGCGACGACAGGGCGGTGGTCGTCCTCGCGGACGTCGACCACTTCAAGCAGATCAACGACCGCCACGGTCACGCGGCCGGCGACGCCCTCTTGAAGGCCACCGCCGACCGGCTCGCCCACCACGTCGGCCCGAACGGTGTCGCTGGGCGCCTCGGCGGCGACGAGTTCGCGGCCGTCGTCCTGGACACTGACGGCACGGTCGCCGATCTCCTCGCCGTTCTTCACGGGGTACTGGCCCGTCCCGCCGACAAGGCCAACCCGCACGTGGCCACCACGGTGTCCCTCGGCTGGGTCCGCGCCGCCGACTTCCCCGGCGAAGACCTCTCCGCGCTCCTCGGCCGGGCCGATGAGGCCATGTACGCGGCCAAGCAGAGCCGCGCCGGGATCAAGGGGGCCCGGCTGGGTCGGCTGCTCTCGGCGGTCACCGGCCGCCGGTCGGGACGCCGAGGTGCCCCGACCGGGGCACCGGCGGTGGGGGCGGCGGCATGACGCCGGGCCCGCTCGCCGCCGCCGACCTCTTCCACACCGTGATGGAGGCCGCACAGCACCGCTGCCAGTGCGCCGGCGCATGCGGACAGCCCCACACGAAGGGCGAGGGGCGCTGCACCCGCGAGCACGGCCGCCACGCGGGCAAGCACAGCGGTCCAATCCGCCTCATGGCCGCCGCGGCCGACCCGCTGACCACCGAGCTCGCCGCCGCGGCCCTGCCCGCGAGCGAGCTGCGCGCCTGGTGCCCGCCCTGCTTCACCGCCGCCCGCCGGGCAGCCCAGCGCACCGCCGCGGCGCCCGGCGACGACCAGGGCGGCCTGTTCGACCTGTGAGCCACGGGGGCCGGTCACGACCGACCAAAGCAGCGGCTGGACCCCGCCATCCCTCCCGAGAGAAGGAAGAGTCTCAGTGAAGCACCCCGACGACGAGAACGACTTTTTCGACCGACTCGAAGCCGACATGGCCACTACCGGGTCGCCCGACTCCGGGGCCGACGTGGTCGACCTCGACAAGGCCCGATCCGCCCGCACCGAGTCGGCCAACTCCACCGCCGACGCGTCGCCCGACTCCCACACGGACGAGTCGGCCGACGAGTCGGGCGACCCGTCGGCCCGCCGGTTGGTCGACGGTCCGGCGCTCGCCGGGCCCGGATACCTCGGCCGACTCGCGGGCGCGAAGCGGCGACGGATCGTCCCCGCGTGGCTGCGGTCGACGGCCGAACTCAAGACCGCCGCCCGCTGGGTCGCCAGCCACTACGCCCACCTCGCCGGGTACCACGCGCTCCGCTCCCCGGTCTACGCCGGACGCCTCGCCCTCCAGGCCCCCCGGGGCGCGGCGAAGTTCGTCGGCGGCACGATGCGCTGGGTCGCCGACCGCGAGGGAGAGCCCGTCCGACTCGCCGCCGTCCGGCGCGAGGACGCGGCGGAGTACCTCAAGCTGTCACGGCAGCGCGACGGCCGGGTCCGACTGCGGACCCTGGTCGCCACCCTCGCCGCACTCGTCGGCATGGGCACCGCGCTCGCCCTCTACGTCCTCGCCCCCGGCTGGCTCCAGGTCGTCTCGGTCGGCACGCTGCTGCTCGCCCTCGGGTCGGCCGGCGGCCAGGCCGACGCCCCGGTCATCAACCGGGCGGTGGAGGTCACCAAGGCGCCCAAGCTCACCAGCGACATCGTCCTGCGCGCGCTGGGGGCGCTCGGTATCCCGGCGATCAACCAGGCACAGGGCAAGGGCCGGGACGGGTTCACGTTCACCGCTCCGATCACCCGCGACGGGCCCGGCTGGCGTGCGGAGGGAGACCTCCCGTACGGCGTCACCGTTACGGACGTGATCGAGCGCCGGGACAAGCTCGCGTCCGGACTGCGCCGCCCGCTGGGCTGCGTCTGGCCCGAGGCCGTCCCGGAGGAGCACACCGGGCACCTGGTGCTGTGGGTCGGCGACCAGGACATGTCGACCGCGCGGAAGCCCGTGTGGCCGCTGCTCAAGAGCGGGGCCACGGACCTGTTCAAGCCGGTCGCCTTCGGCACCGACCAGCGCGGACGCTGGGTGGAGATGACGCTCATGTACATCGCGGCCGTCATCGGCGCGATCCCCCGCATGGGCAAGACGTTCCTCCTGCGCCTGCTGCTCCTGATCGCCGCCCTCGACCCGCGGGCCGAGCTGCACACCTACGACCTCAAGGGCACCGGCGACCTCGACCCGGTCGGCGAGCGCGTCTCGCACCGCCACCGCGCCGGGGACGACGACGAGGACATCGAGTACGCCCTCGCCGACCTGCGGGAACTGCGGGACGAGCTGCGGCGCCGGGCGAAGATGATCCGCTCCCTGCCCCGGGACATCTGCCCGGAGTCGAAGGTCACCAGCGAGCTGGCGAACATGAAGAACCTGGGGCTTCACCCGATCGTCGTCGGCGTGGACGAGTGCCAGGTGTGGTTCGAGCACCCCAAGCACGGGGCGGAGTTCGAGGAGATCTGCACCGACCTGGTCAAGCGCGGCCCGGCCACCGGCATCGTGCTGCTGCTCGCCACCCAGCGGCCCGACGCCAAGGCCCTGCCGACCGGCATCAGCGCGAACGCGTCGGCCCGGTTCTGCCTCAAGGTCATGGGCCAGCTGGAGAACGACATGGTCCTGGGCACGTCCTCGTACAAGCGAGGCGTGCGGGCCACGATGTTCTCCTGGAAGGACAAGGGCATCCACTACTTCGTCGGCGAAGGAGCGGACGCCCGGATCGTCTCCTCCGTCTACGTCGATGCCCCCACCGCCGAGACCATCGGCCTGCGGGCGCGCAAGCTCCGCGAACAGGCCGGCACCCTCTCCGGCCATGCGCTGGGGGAGTCGTTCGAGACCGCCGAGACCAGCGCGTACGACCTGCTGCGCGACATCCTCGCCGTTGTCCCCGCCGAAGAGCCCAAGGTCTGGTCCGAAGTCGTCGTGGCCCGGCTCGCCGAGCTGCGCCCCGACGTCTACGGCGGCTGGGACCCCGAGGGGCTGGCCGCCGCTCTCAAGCCGCACGGCATCTCCACCACCCAGGTATGGGGCAAGACCGAGGGCGGCAAGGGCGCCAACCGGCGCGGCATCGAGCGCTCCCGCATCTCCGCTGCCATCACGGAACGTGACGGAAAGCGGGACGCGAGCTAACGCGGATCGCCGCTAGGCCTAGCAGCAAGCCCCGCTAGGTCTAGCGGCACCGCTAGCACCCAATACCGCTTCTGATCAGCACGCTAGTTCCTAGCGGGCTGACCTGCGCATACCCGGAAAACCGCCGGAGAGGCCCCCGATGACCCCCTTCCTCGCCGCTAGCGCACTCCTGCTCGCCATCACGCTCGGTTACTCCGCCCTGTGTGCGGCCTCGCCGTTCGGCAACTGCCGCAAGTGCAACGGACTCGGCTTCGCCCTCACGACGGACCGCAAGGGCAAGCCCAAGCGCGGCAAGACCTGCCGCCGCTGCAAGGGCCATGGCATCCGCATCCGCGTCGGCCGCCACCTGTTCAACATCGCCGCCCGCGTCCACCGCGACGGCACCCGCTGACCTCGCAACGACAGGAGCCTGACATGAACTTCGAAATCTCCGCCGTCCTGCTCTTCGGCGCCGCGTCCGCCTTCGCCGTCAAGAGCAAGTCCTCCGGGGCCGGCGCCGCCATCGTGCTCTTCCTCTTCGGGTTCTTCGCCGCCGGAACCGGCGCGTACGAGCCGATCGCCAACCTCGTCCAGTCCTCCGCCACGGCCCTCTCCGACCTCGCCAACTAGCCGAAGGAGCAAGCGATGAACGAGCCGATTACCGTCCCGCACTGGCTCACCACGGCCATGCCGAAGGTGGCCCCCGCCCTCGCCACGTCCACGGTCCTTGTCATCGGCCGGATCTGGAACGCCAACGGCGCCGAACACTCCATCGGCAACGCCATCCTGATGGTCGTCCTCGCCGCAGGAGCGGCCACGGCCGGCGCCTTCGCCACGGCCGGTCACCGCGGGGACAGCACCCTCGCCGGAGCCGCGTTCGCGACCTCGGGCGGCCTCGCCTTCGCTGGGGTCGCCGGATACGCCGACGGACTGTCCCTCCCGCTCCTGCTGTGGGTCCTCGCCACCGCCGTCGCCTACGGCCTGGCCGCCCGCTACTGGCGCACCGACCGCCGCGAGACCACCGCCTACGAGCGCCGCACCGTCGAGCGGCGCGAGGACCACGCCCACATCGAGCGCGTGGAAGCCCTGCGCGCCGGAGCCCAGATCGAGGCCGCCCGCACCGGCGCCTTCTACGCCGAGCAGCTCGCCACCGCCCTGCTCACGCGCGCCACCCTGCCCGGCTTCGACCCGCAGGCCCTCACCCGCGCCGGACTGCCCGAACTCCCTGCCACCGAGAACACCAAGGAGCACTGACCCATGTTCGAGATCCGCGTCATCTGCGACCCCGACGACACCGAGCAGGTGACCGCCGTGCTCGGCGGTGCCTTCACCACGGGCGCCGTACGCCAGTACGCCACCCGTGACGGCAAGCGCGAGCGTCTCTACCTCACCGCCGACTTGCGGGCCGAGCGGTGGCCGACGCCCGAGGAGGCATACGCGCTCGCCCCGAGCATCATCAGCGAGGTCGGCTGGACCGCCAGCACCGCGGCCGACAAGCCGTTCGGCAAGGGCCTCGGCCGCGAGTTCTGGCTCCGCAAGGCCGCGCTCCTGGACCGCATCGCGCTGGGCGACGAGAGCGAGCGCATACGCACCGACGCGGCGGAGATGGCTACCGCGGCGGCCCGCCGCCTCATGGACACCGACGACGCCACGGTCATCTGCGACCCGCGCGCCTACGTCCGCCAGCAGTACGAGCGGTGGCTCAAGCAGAAGTAGCTGTGCCCGGGGCGGTCGCCTCTCACCACAAGACCGCGACCGCCCCGGCTCTCCGTCCCTTCGACAGAAACAGGAGAAACCCCAGCATGACACCTGAGCCCGCCCATGGGCAGTACGCCCCCGTGGTGCCGCTGCACAGCGCGCCAGGAGGCACGGAGCGGATGGCACCGCACGACCGGGAAGCCGAACAGGCCGTCGTCGGCGCGCTCATGCTCGCGCCCGGCGTCATCGGCGACGTGAACGGCTCGATGGACCCGGCCGACCACTACGTGCCCGCCCACGAGACGATCCACCGCGCGATCCTCGCCCTGCACGCCCAGGGACAGCCCGTCGACCCGATCACCCTCGGGCACCACCTGGAGCAGACCGGCGAACTCGTCCGCGCGGGCGGCCGGCCCTACCTCCACACCCTCATCCAGGCCGTGCCCTCCACGGCCAACGCCACCTACTACGCCGAGATCGTCCACGACCTCGCCCGGCGCCGCCGGAGCATCGAGGTCGGCACCCGCATCGTCCAGGCCGGCATGTCGGCCGAGGCCACCGAGGACGACCTCCGCGAGGCCCTCGCGCTCGGCGCCGCGACCGTCCCGGCCGCATGGCCCGAGCCGATCCCGCTGGACCGGCAGCCGAAGCTGCCGCCGTTCCCCGTCCACGCCCTCCCCGGCTGGGTCTCGGACTTCGTCGTCGCGCTCGCCGAGGAGACCCAGACCCCGGTGGACCTCGCGGGCGCCCTCGCCCTCTCCGTCCTCGCGACCGCGGCCGGCGGCCGGGCCGTCGTCCAGGTGCGCGGGCGGTGGCGCGAGCCCACGAACCTCTTCGTCGTCGTCGCCCTCGGCCCGGCCAACCGCAAGTCCGCCGTCTTCGCCGCCATGACCGCCCCGCTCTACGAGGCGGAGAACACGCTCGTGGAGGGCTCCAACCTCACGATCGTGGAGGCCGAGGTCACCGCCCGCATGGCCCGCGAGGCCGCCGACAAGGCCGCCGCTCAAGCGGCCAAGGCCGAGGGTCCCGAGCGGGACAACCTGGTGGCCGAGGCGATCGGCCTCGCCCAGACCGCCGAGTCCCTGACCGTTCCGCCGCGCCCGCGGCTCCTCGCCGACGACGCCACCCCCGAGACCGTCACCACCCTGCTTGCCGAGCAGGGAGGCAGGCTCGCGGTCATGTCCGCCGAGGGTGGCATCTTCGACATCATCGCCGGGCGGTACTCCGGCGTGCCCAACATGGAGGTCTTCCTCAAGGGCCACGCCGGCGACCGGTTGCGCGTCGACCGCCGGACCCGCCAGGAGTTCATCGAGGCGCCCGCGCTCACCATGGGCCTCGCAGTTCAGCCCAGTGTCCTGGAGGACATAGGCAAGAACCGCGGCTTCGATGGCCGCGGGCTGCTTGCCCGCTTCCTGTACTGCCTGCCGGAATCCCTGGTCGGCTACCGGAAGATCGACCCGGACCCCGTTCCGCCCGCCATTGGTGCGACGTACGAGCGGAACGTCTTCGCCCTCACGCTCAAGCTCGCGGACTGGACCGACCCCCGAGTGGTCCAAGTGGGCCCCGAAGCCGATGCCGCCCTCAAGGCGTACGGAGAGCGCCTGGAGCCGCAGCTCCGCACCAAGGGCGGGCGTCTCGGGCACATCGGGAAGTGGGCCGGGAAGCTCGTGGGCGCCGCGGCCCGCATCGCCGGTCTGCTCCACCTCGCCGAGCACATCGACGGCGGCACCAACGCCCCGATCAGTGCCACCACGATGGGCGCGGCGATCGAACTGGCCGACTACTTCGCCGCCCACGCCCTGACCGTCTTCGACCTCATGGGCGCCGACGCCACTCTGGCTCGCGCCCGGAGCTTGCTGTCCGTCCTGGAGGACAACGGCTGGGAGAGCGTCAGCCGCCGGGACCTCTTCGCCAAGCTCTCCCGTTCCGAGTTCCCCACGATCGCTGAACTGGAGCCCGCCGCTGCCGTCTTGGAGGAGCACGGATACCTCCGCAGCGAGACCCCGCCCCGCACCGGCAAACGAGGTCGCCCGCCGGCGCCCCGATACCTGATTCACCCGAGCGTCCGCGAGCCGAAGGCGTGAGCCTCCCCACCCGCCTTCGCATGGGCCCCCGCCGCACAAACCGCAGAATCCGCAGAAACCCCCGGGCGGCCGTGCCCACCTGCGGAAACGGCCCGTCGGCCCGGCAGCCGCAAAAATCCGCGAAACCGCCGCACAAATCCCGTCGCCGGTCACGCGACGCTCGGCCCTCGGTGCCGCCGTCCATTTCTGCGGCGATTCTCGCGATTTTTGCGGCAGCCACCCGCGCACCCCAAACGCCGCAGGTCAGAGCCCGGATTCGCAGGTTTTTGCGGATTCTGCGGTTTTTGCGGCACCCCGCCCTGTCTTCGGTAGCCAGTCGAGGAGGACCCGTGTCCGCGACGCGTGACGAGATGCTCACGATCCCCCAGGTCGTGAAGGAGATCGGAGTGCCCCGAGCCACCTTCTACCGGTGGCGTCAGCTCAAGAAGGGCCCGAAAGCCATCAAGCTCCCGAACGGCGCGGTCCGCATCCGCCGCTCGGATCTGGAGCGCTGGATCGAGACCCTGGAGGAAGTCGCGTGACCTACCGCAAGACCAGCACCACCCCGGGCGCCCGCAACAGCGGGCGCCCGCCCGTTTCAGGGGACCTGACCCTCTCCACGGACGTACGGGTCTGGAAGGTCAACCAGGTGCGGAGCAAGAAGGCGCCGTATCAGATCCGCTGGACGGTCGCCGGAAAAGTGAAGGCCGCCAGCTTCGCCACCGTGGCCCTCGCGGAGAGCCGCCGGTCCGAGCTGTGGCAGGCGATGCGGAAGGGCGAGGCGTTCGACGTGGCGTCCGGCCTTCCGGAGTCGGAACTCCGGGCGGCTGCCGCGAAGGAGAAAGAGAAGCCCGATCCGTCGTGGTGGGACTTCAGCCGCGAGTACATGGCGAGCCGGTGGCGTACGGCGGCGGCGAAGACCCGTGAGGGGCTGGCCGACAGCCTGGCCACGGTGGCGCTCGCGATGGTGGAGGGCGGTAAGAAGGAGCCCACGCCGGAGGAGACGCGGCTCGCGATGCGATGGGCGGTCGTACCGGCGCATCAGGACGAGGAGCCGCCGCCGGAACTCGTGGCGGCGTGCGCTTGGCTCCGGACCCGGTCGTTGCCGCTCTCGGCTCTTGCCGACCCCAAGGTGGTGCGGGACGTCCAGTACCGGCTCTCGTTCAAGCTGGACGACACCCCGGCGGCGGGGGAGACCTACAAGCGCCGGCGCCGCGGGTTCAACACGGCCATGGAGTACGCCATTGAGTGCGGGTACCTGGAGGAGAACCCGCTCGCGGGAGTGAAGCGCGCGGGGTCCACCAAGGGCGACGTCGTGGACCCCCGAGTCCTGGTCAACGCCGTCCAGGGTGAGCAGCTCCTCACGGCCGTCTCTTACGTGGGCTCCGTTCACCGGAACCGCGGACGCCGACTCGTCGCCTTCTTCGCCTGCCAGATGTACGCGGCGATGCGGCCGGCCGAGGCGGTGGGGCTCAGGATGAAGGACTGCTACCTCCCCGAGAAGGGATGGGGGACGCTCACCCTCAAGGAGACCCGGCCGGTGTCCGGCAAGCGATGGACGGACTCGGGCCAGCGCCACGACAAGCGCGGGCTCAAGTCCCGGGAGCTCAAGGCAGACCGCCCCGTCCCGATCCCCCCGACGCTCGTCGCCATACTCCGCGCGCACATAGCGGAGTTCGGAACGGCGAAGGACGGCCGGCTCTTCGCCAACGAGCGCGGCGCCGTACTCGGAACGTCCAGCTACTGGAGGGTCTGGCAGGAGGCCCGGCCGATCGCCCTCCCGCCAGACAAGGTGGAATCCCCGCTCGCCCACCGACCGTACGACCTGCGGCACACCTGCATCACGAACTGGCTGAACGCGGGCGTCCCCGTTGCCGAGGTGGCCCGCCGGGCGGGTAACTCGCCGGAGGTCATTCACCGTCGTTACGAGGGGTGCATCGACGGCCACGAGGAGCTGAACAACAGGAAGATCGAGCAGGCGATGGGCTGGGTCGACGGCTCATAGGTCAAGAAGCGTCTAGCAGCCCGCAGCCCGCAGCCCGCAGCCCTAGAGTTCGTAGCACGATCATGATGGGGTGGAAGCTCCATGCCCCGGACATGGCAAGCCGAGACGTTTCACGGAGATCGTGTTACGAACTCATGGGAGCTGTGCGGTAATAGCTCTCGTGGATCAGAACTCGCTGCGGAAGCTCGTAGAGGGCCAGCTCCTCCGGTTGGAGGGCAACACCTTCCAGGACTGCATGGATCGGCTCGGCTTGGAGCTGTATCCCGGCGACTACCAACCTGTACGGGCAGCCGGACCGAAGGGCGACACCAAGAACGACGGCTACTGTCCGAAGGCTCGGGTGTTCTTCGCTGCCCACGCCACGCGTGGCGAGCGGATCGATAAGACCAAGGCGAAGATCCGCGGGGACCTGGAGGGCTGCCTCAAGGAGCACCGTGACGTGAGGGTATGGCGCTTCCTTACCAACGACACCATGCCAGGTGAAGTCGACCAGTTCATCGACAATGAGCTGCGTCCGCTGTACCCGAGCGTAGCCATCGAGGTGTGGGGACTGAAGACCCTTGCTGCCGAAGTGAGCAAGCTAAAGCGGGAACAGGTCGACAGGATCATCGACGTCGTCACAGTGGAGGAGCCAGAATTTGAGGTCGTAGTACTCAGTCACATAAAGACGGGGCGCGATCTCTGGCCGATCCTCTCTGGTTGCCCTGGATGGTTGCCGCACGAGGAGCCCGACGACTGTACTGACGAGGAACAGGATCTCATTGATGGGATCATTCAAACCTTCCGGGACTGGAGCGACATCTCGTCAGACATCGAGTTTTCTCGCTCCTCGGTGCGAGATGCGCAGCGGAGCATCACTGCCAACCTGAACGAGCTTGCCCGGAACGGGCTTTGCCTTTGTGCCGGATCGAAAGACGACTACCCGCTGACTGGCGGCCCGTCGCCGTTTTTGGGGACCGTGGCAATTTTCAGGATCTGCCGCCTCTCGGGTGAAGGATGATCATTACTGTCGAGGGTCGACTCCGTGCCCTCTATCCGGCTTAAGCGGAAGCGTAGTTGTCTCGCAAGGGCATGGCTTGCTGGCCGTGCCCAAGTTCCGTCAATCTCTGGTTTTAGTAGCAACAGAAAGATGATCATGGGTGAGATCTGGGTAACCATGGGCGGCACGAACAATGCGGCCAGGTTGGAACTCAAGTCAGTGCATGGCACCAGCGGGCTTGGCGTGATGCAACTCCGCTTCCAGTTCGAAGCGTCCTGTCGGCATGACGCGTCAGCGCAACGGCCGATGTGGCTTGAGGGCAAGGTGCACGCCGTCGGTCTGGGTACGTCCAGCGGGTACCTGGGTCGGCTGGCGGTTGAGTCCTCGCCGGTCACCCTGCACAGCCTTGCCGCGACGACAACGTTTGTCCTCGTTGCCGATCTCGACCACCGGCAAGTCCAGATCATCGAGGAGCACCGCACGGGTGGAGTGAAGTTCAACCTTGAGGTCACCGGCACGGCGATGGCAGACGGCAATCTTGAACGGATTGGCGTCGGCACCATCGAGTGCGAGGTCAACCAGAGCAACTGGGTCGCGATCCTTGAACAGATGCAGTACCGCCGTCTGCTCCTGATTGAGCTGGACGCGCCAGACTCTGGCCGGTCGACAGAGTTCGCCGCAGCCCTGGACTACTACCGGGACGCCGAGCAGCAGTACATCAAGCAGGAGTGGCGACTGACGGTCGAAGCGCTTCGTCAGACGCTCGCGGCGCTCGTCGGCAAGAAGGCCGAAGATGAGGACGGGGCGGCGGACGTCGCAGCGGCAGCCAAGGCGCTCCGCAAGGAGTCCAGAGAGGTAGACACCGGTTATCCGCCGCGTGCCGAGCAGGTACGGCTCGCCCTCAAGTTCATGTGTGATTTGGGGGCGCACCCGGAGGCAGCCGAGACAACGAAGGCTGATGCGTACTCGGCCCTCCTGATGGTCGGCGGCCTCCTGCACGGTTGGCAGCCGGCGAAGGCCCGCATTACAGCGCAGCCGTCGGCTGAGGAGAACGAGCCGCTTCGGGCCGCGGCGGCCCGCGTCTGAACCTTGCAATGCATTGATGCGCGCTGCTCGGCGTCGAGCGGGGCGCGGGCGACTGGGGGGGAGTGACGAGCGATGCCACTCGCCACTCACTCGCGATCAGTGACACACAACGACAGAGACCCGGACTCAGTGGGACTGAGTCCGGGTCTCTGTGTTTGGCACTTCAGCAGGTCAGCGGCTTGATCACGCTGTCCGAGCTGGAGTGCCCCCGGCAGGATTCGAACCTGCGCACACGGCTCCGGAGGCCGTTGCTCTATCCCCTGAGCTACGGGGGCGTTCGTCGCGCTCTGTGGCGACGGGTAGAACCCTACCAGCTCCGGGGGCGTGCCTGTGAACAGGTATTTCCGGGGCGTCACCGGGGGGTGCGTCGCTCGCGTGGGTCGGAAGTGGGGAAAACCCGGACGCAGCCCCTCGGGGGGTCCTACTCTCGTTCGTGTGTCAGGCATGTCCGGTCGGGTGCTCGTTGTCGACGACAACAAGGTGATCCGGCAGTTGATCAGGGTCAATCTCGAACTCGAGGGGTTCGAGGTCGTGACCGCGGCCGATGGTGCCGAGTGTCTGGATGTCGTGCATCGGCTCTGTCCCGATGTCGTCACCCTCGATGTCGTCATGCCCGGGCTCGACGGGATCAGGACGGCCGAGCGGCTGCGCGCCGATCCGCGGACCAGTCATCTGCCGGTGGCGATCATCAGCGCCTGCGAGGAGGGCGAGGTGACGGCCGACGTCGACGCGTTCCTCGCGAAGCCCTTCGAGCCCGCCGAGCTGGTGCAGGTCGTGCGGCAGTTGATGCACCGCGAGCGGCGGGAGCCGCGCGAGGAGCGCGACGAGCGTGACGGGGCCGCGCCGGACGGTAAAGAGGAGCCGCCCGCCGCCGACGGGCGGCAGCAGGTGCGGCGCGCGCGGAGTGCCCGCGGGGTCGTCTGACCCCAGCCGCCGGTCCGGGACCCGCCCCCCCCGCGTGCCCGCATGGCGAAACCGGTTCGCGTTCCGACCCCCCTCCTCCCCTACGCTTGTCCCGTGACCCCCGCGGACCTCTCCCTCACCGTGCTGCACGCCGTGCGCCGCGCGGTCGACGAGGGTGCGCTGCGGGTCGACGTGCCCCAGCGCGTCAAGGTCGAGCGCGCCCGGCCCGGCGGCACCGGGGAGTACGCCAGCAGCGTCGCCCTCGGCCTCGCCCGGGCGGCCGGGCGCAGCGCCCTCGACGTCGCCGGGATCCTGCGCGAGCGGCTGCGGGACGATCCCGCGCTCCGGGCCGTCGACATCACCGGGCCCGGGTTCCTGAACTTCACGCTACGGCGCGACGCGGGCGGCGACCTCGTCCGTACGGTCCTGGCCGCCGGCACCTCGTACGGGCACGGCGCCGCCCTCGCCGGGACCGCCGTCCGCCTCGCCGAGCCGGGGGAGGCGCGGGCCCGTCTCGTGACCGCGACCGTGGCGCGGCTGCTGCGCGCCCAGGGCGCCGACGCCCTGATCGGAAACGGCGACAACCAGGCCGGCCCGAAGGCCCCCCAGCACCAGGCCCCCCAGCACCAGCCCCCCCAGCACCAGGCCCCCGGCCACCCCACCCCCGAGCGCATCCACGTCCACCCCGGCGCCTACGAGCCCGAGCGCCTCGGAGTCGACGCCGCCCGGTGGGCGCTCCTTCGGGCCGCGCCGCACGACCGGCCCCTCGACGGGGCCGGGCTTCTCGTGCAGCACGAGCGCAATCCGCTCTTCCGCGTCCGGTACGCGCACTCCCGGGCCCGCAGGCTGCTCGTCAACGCCGCGCAGCTCGGCTTCACCCCCGCGTACGAAACCGACGTCGACGCACCCGAACTCCTCGGCGCCCTCGGCGACCACCCCCTCGTCCTCCTCGCCGCCGCCCGCCACCGCGCCCCCGACCGGGTCGCCCGGCACCTGGAAGCCACCGCCGACGCGCTGCTCGCGTTCCAGCACACCGTTCTGCCGCTCGGCGACGAGAAACCCTCGGCCGCCCACCGTTCCCGGCTGGCGCTCGCCGAAGCCGCCGGGACGGTGCTCGCCGGTGGCCTGTCCCTGCTCGGCATCAGCGCACCCGACCTGATCTGAAAGACGCAGACCATGAGCCGTTCCGCCCACCCCGCCGGGCCCCGTCACGCCGACGTCCTGCCCGAGGGGCACTACTCCGCCCCGCCCGCCGACCTCAACGTCCTCGACCCCAAGGTCTGGGCGCGGACCGTCGCCCGCGACGAGCGCGGGGTCGCGACCGTCGGCGGGATCGCGGTCGACGCGCTCGCCGAGGAGTTCGGCACGCCCGCCTACTTCCTCGACGAGACCGACTTCCGGGCCCGCTGCCGCGCCTGGGCCGAGGCCTTCGGCGGCGACGCCGACGTCTTCTACGCGGGCAAGGCGTTCCTGTCCCGCGCGATCGTCCGGTGGCTGCACGAGGAGGGGCTGAACCTCGACGTCTGCTCCGGCGGCGAGCTCACCACCGCCCTCTCCGCGGGCATGCCGGCCGAGCGGATCGCCTTCCACGGCAACAACAAGTCCGAGGAGGAGATCACCAAGGCCGTCGAGGCCGGGGTCGGTCGCATCGTCCTCGACTCCTTCCAGGAGATCGTCCGCGTCGCGCACGTCGCCCAGTCCCTCGGCAAGCGCCAGCGCGTCCAGATCCGGGTGACCGTCGGCGTCGAGGCGCACACGCACGAGTTCATCGCCACCGCCCACGAGGACCAGAAGTTCGGCATCGCGCTGGCCGGGGGACAGGCGGCCGAGGCCGTGCGGCGGGCGCTGAAGCTCGACGGTCTCGAGCTCATCGGGATCCACTCGCACATCGGCTCCCAGATCTTCGACATGGCCGGCTTCGAGGTGTCCGCCCGCCGCGTCGTGCAGCTGCTCGCCGAGGTGCGGGACGAGCACGGCGTCGAGCTGCCCGAGATCGACCTCGGCGGCGGCCTCGGCATCGCGTACACCTCGGAGGACGACCCGCGCGAACCGCACGAGATCGCCAAGGCGCTCCACGAGATCGTGACGCGCGAGTGCGAGGCCGCGGGCCTGCGCACGCCCCGCATCTCCGTCGAGCCCGGGCGCGCCATCGTCGGCCCCACCGCCTTCACCCTCTACCGGGTCGGCACGATCAAGCCGCTGGACGGGCTGCGGACGTACGTGAGCGTCGACGGCGGCATGTCGGACAACATCCGCACCGCGCTGTACGACGCCGAGTACAGCGTCGCGCTGGTCTCGCGGACCAGCGACGCCGAGCCGATGCTCTCCCGCGTCGTCGGCAAGCACTGCGAGAGCGGCGACATCGTCGTACGGGACGCGTTCCTGCCGTCCGACCTGGCGCCCGGCGACCTGATCGCCGTGCCGGCCACCGGCGCGTACTGCCGCTCCATGGCCAGCAACTACAACCACGCCCTGCGGCCGCCCGTCATCGCCGTCCGGGACGGCGAGGCGCGCGTGATCGTCCGGCGCGAGACGGAGGAAGATCTCCTGCGTCTCGACGTCGGCTGATGAAATAGTCGAGTGATGAAATAGATGTCTCAGGATCCGGACGGAGGGCGGAATACCCCGTCCGGTGAGTGAGACTGGTTCCACCGTAGAGATACGACGACGAAGTAGTACGAGAAACGAGGTCGGATGATGCGTACGCGTCCGCTGAAGGTGGCGCTGCTGGGCTGTGGAGTGGTCGGCTCAGAGGTGGCGCGCATCATGACGACGCACGCCGACGACCTCGCCGCGCGCATCGGCGCGCCGGTCGAGCTCGCCGGCGTGGCGGTCCGCCGTCCCGACAAGGTCCGCGGCGGCGTCCCCGCCGAGCTGATCACCACCGACGCGACCGCCCTCGTCAAACGCGGGGACATCGACGTCGTCGTCGAGGTCATCGGCGGGATCGAGCCGGCCCGCTCCCTCATCACCACCGCCTTCGAGCACGGCGCCTCCGTCGTCTCGGCCAACAAGGCGCTGCTCGCCCAGGACGGCGCCACCCTCTACGCCGCCGCCGAGCAGCACGGCCAGGACCTCTACTACGAGGCGGCCGTCGCCGGCGCCATCCCGCTCATCCGGCCGCTGCGCGAATCCCTCGCCGGCGACAAGATCAACCGCGTGATGGGCATCGTCAACGGCACGACGAACTTCATCCTCGACAAGATGGACACCTCCGGGGCGGGCTACTCCGAGGCCCTGGACGAGGCCACCGCCCTCGGGTACGCGGAGGCCGACCCGACCGCCGACGTCGAGGGCTTCGACGCCGCGGCCAAGGCCGCCATCCTCGCCGGGATCGCCTTCCACACGCGCGTGCGCCTCGACGACGTCTACCGCGAGGGCATGACCGAGGTCACCGCCGCCGACTTCGCCTCCGCCAAGCAGATGGGCTGCACCATCAAGCTGCTCGCGATCTGCGAGCGGGCCGCCGACGGCGAGTCCGTCACCGCGCGCGTGCACCCCGCGATGATCCCGCTCAGCCACCCGCTCGCCTCCGTCCGCGAGGCGTACAACGCCGTCTTCGTCGAGGCGGAGGCCGCCGGGCGGCTCATGTTCTACGGTCCGGGCGCCGGCGGTTCGCCGACCGCCTCTGCCGTACTCGGCGACCTCGTCGCCGTCTGCCGCAACCGTCTCAACGAGGCGACGGGCCCCGGCGAGTCCGCGTACACCCGACTGCCCGTGAGCCCCATGGGCGACGTGGTGACGCGGTACCACATCAGTCTCGACGTGGCCGACAAGCCGGGCGTCCTCGCCCAGGTCGCGACGGTCTTCGCCGAGCACGGCGTATCCATCGATACGGTGCGCCAGCAGGGCAAGGACGGCGAGGCTTCGCTCGTCGTCGTCACCCACCGCGCGCCCGACGCCGCCCTCTCCGGGACCGTCGAGGCGCTGCGCAAGCTCGACACCGTGCGCGGTGTCGCCAGCATCATGCGTGTTGAAGGGGAGTAAGGACCCATGACGACCAAGGGCACCCACCAGTGGCGCGGCATCATCGAGGAGTACCGGGACCGCCTTCCGGTCACGGACACGACGCCGGTCGTCACGCTCCGTGAGGGCGGTACGCCGCTCGTCCCCGCTCAGGTGCTCTCCGAGCGCACGGGCTGCGAGGTGCACCTCAAGGTCGAGGGCGCCAACCCCACCGGCTCCTTCAAGGACCGGGGCATGACGATGGCCATCACCAGGGCCAAGGAGGAGGGCGCGCAGGCCGTCATCTGCGCGTCCACCGGCAACACCTCGGCCTCCGCCGCGGCCTACGCCGTGCGGGCCGGGATGGTCTCCGCCGTCCTCGTGCCCCAGGGCAAGATCGCGCTCGGCAAGATGGGCCAGGCCCTCGTGCACGGCGCGAAGATCCTCCAGGTCGACGGCAACTTCGACGACTGCCTGGACCTGGCCCGCGCGCTCTCGGACAACTACCCGGTCGCGCTGGTCAATTCGGTCAACCCGGTCCGCATCGAGGGCCAGAAGACCGCCGCGTTCGAGATCGTCGACATGCTCGGCGACGCCCCCGACATCCACGTCCTGCCGGTCGGCAACGCGGGCAACATCACGGCGTACTGGAAGGGGTACGGCGAGTACGCCGCGGACGGCCTCGCCACCCGCCGCCCCCGCATGTGGGGCTTCCAGGCCTCCGGCTCCGCCCCGCTCGTGCGCGGCGAGGTCGTCAAGGACCCGTCGACGATCGCCACGGCGATCCGCATCGGCAACCCGGCCTCCTGGGACTACGCGATCGCCGCGCGCGACGAGTCGGGCGGTTTCATCGACGAGGTGACGGACCGTGAGATCCTGCGCGCCTACCGTCTGTTGGCGGCGCAGGAGGGCGTCTTCGTGGAGCCCGCATCGGCCGCCTCGGTCGCCGGTCTGCTGAAGGCCGCCGAGCAGGGCAAGGTCGATCCCGGCCAGACCATTGTCTGCACCGTGACCGGCAACGGCCTCAAGGACCCCGACTGGGCCGTGGCCGGCGCCCCGCAGCCGGTGACCGTCCCGGTCGACGCCGCGGCCGCCGCCGAGCGCCTCGGTCTGGCCTGATCCGGTCCCCCGGGCGGGGGAGCGGACCTGATCGAAACCCGATCAGGAACGTACATAGGCGCACAGGTTGGCGCGCGACACGCATCGTGCGCCTCCTGTGCGCCCTATGTCGCCACAGAACCTTCCTTCGATAGGCTGTACCGAACCCGCCCCGCCACACATGCGCGGTGGCCTTGCCGTTGTCGCCTTCGCGGCCGAAACGGTCCCCCGGGTTCCCGTACTTCTCTTGAAACACCGTTGCCGCAATCAAGGAGAGTCATCGAGCGATGGCCGGTCCAGCGTTCCGCGCCGCCGCCGTACGGGTGCGCGTTCCCGCCACCAGCGCCAATCTCGGCCCGGGCTTCGACGCCTTCGGCCTGTCGCTGGGGCTTTACGACGACGTGGTCGTCCGGGTCGCCGACTCCGGGCTGCACGTCGACATCGCCGGCGAGGGCGCCGAGACGCTCCCGCGCGACGAGAGCCACCTGCTCGTACGCTCCCTGCGCACGGCCTTCGACCTGCTCGGCGGACAGCCGCGCGGCCTCGAGGTCGTCTGCGCCAACCGCATCCCGCACGGCCGCGGCCTCGGCTCCTCCTCCGCCGCCATCTGCGCCGGCATCGTCGCCGCCCGCGCCGTGACCATAGGCGGCGACGCGAAGCTCGACGAGGCCGCGCTCCTGGAGCTCGCGACCGAGATCGAGGGCCACCCCGACAACGTCGCC
The DNA here is from genome assembly GCF_053589515.1 of Streptomyces sp. NPDC003327. NCBI lineage: Bacteria > Bacillati > Actinomycetota > Actinomycetes > Kitasatosporales > Streptomycetaceae > Streptomyces > Streptomyces sp. NPDC003327. The sequence continues at coordinate 164,787 of NZ_JBSFSA010000006.1, forward strand.
GCCTGTCTGCTCGGCGGCTTCACGCTCGCCTGGACCGAGGCCGGCGCCGCGCGCGCGATCAGGATGGACCCCTCGGATTCCATCGTTCCGGTGGTTTTCGTCCCCGGAAAGCCCGTCCTGACCGAGACCGCCCGCGGCCTGCTCCCGCGCACCGTCCCGCACGTGGACGCCGCGGCGAACGCCGGGCGCGCCGCCCTCCTCGTCGAGGCCCTGACCCGCCGCCCCGAGCTGCTGCTCGCGGCCACCGAGGACCGGCTGCACCAGGAGTACCGGGCCCCCGCGATGCCGGAGAGCATCGCCCTCGTGAACCGGCTGCGTGCGGACGGCGTCCCCGCGGTCATCTCCGGCGCGGGCCCCACGGTCCTCGCGCTGGCCGAACACGGGACGGCCGACAAGGTCGCCCTCCTCGCGGGCGAGGGGTGGGCCGCGAACAGGCTCGACCTCGACGCCCCGGGCGCGAGTGTGTTGCCGCTGGCGCCCTAGCGGGCGCGGTGTTCCGGACGCCGGGCAGCGTCCGGACGCGTGATTGCCGGTGATGGAGAGGGGGAATGTTTGTTGGAGCCGGTAGTGTTAACCTCAAGTCTGCACCCGACCTCTTTGTGGAGCGGTGCGGAGTGTCCCCATCAGGGACCACCCATTCTTCCGGGAGCCTCCCCAACTGCCTGAGCAGCCTGCCTGAGCAGTTTCGAGCACGCTCCGGAACCGGCACGACACCCCTCGCTCTTCTTTCGGTCGAGGGCCGAGCAGGGGGCGCTCGGGCCGGATCACAGCACGTTCTCTTCCGCCGCACCCGGCGGTACCACCGCCCCGGACACGGTCCATCAACCAGGACCCTGCCGGACAGCACAACCGGTCGCCGAGCCAGAAGGCCGACGTCCGCTCCAGGGAAGGACCCTTCGTGAGCGACACCACCGATCTGATGGGCGTGACTGCCGACAACAGTGTCGACACCACCGCGCCCGCCGCAGGTGCTGCCACCGGCGGCACCGCACGGCGCCGCCGCTCCGGCACCGGCCTCGAGGGCATGGTCCTGGCCGAGCTGCAGCAGGTCGCGTCCGGCCTCGGCATCAGGGGCACCGCGCGGATGCGCAAGAGCCAGCTGATCGAGGTCATCAAGGAGGCGCAGGCAGGAGGAGGCTCCGCCGCCCCCGCCAAGGCCGCCGACGCCGCCGAGACCAAGCCGAAGCGTCGCGCCACCTCCAAGGCCCGCACGGGCGAGTCCGCCGAGGCCGCCGCGCCGAAGGCGGAGAAGGCCGAGCAGGCCGTCGCCCAGCAGCAGATCGACATTCCGGGCCAGCCGGCCGCCGACGACGCTCCGGCCGGTGAGCGCCGCCGTCGTCGCGCCACCGCCCCCGCCGGTTCGCCGGAGGGCGAGGCCAAGGCGGAGACCGCCCAGGCCGTGAAGACCGAGGCGCGCACCGAGGCCCGTACGGAGCCCAAGGCCGAGGCGCAGGCCGACGCCCGGGCCGAGGCCGCCGCCGACGCCGCCGAGGGCCGTGGCCGCCGTGACCGCGGCGAGCGCGGGGACCGGGGCGAGCGCGGTGACCGCCGTGAGCGCCGCGACCGTCAGCGCGACCGCGGCAAGGGCGACGAGCAGCAGGGCGGTGGCCAGGGCGGCCAGCGCCAGCGTCAGGGCCAGGGCCAGGGCCAGAGCCAGGGTCAGCAGGGCGGCCAGCAGGCCGGTCCGCAGGACGACGGTTACGACGACGAGGCGGGCGGCCGGCGCGGCCGTCGCGGCCGCTACCGCGACCGCCGCGGCCGTCGCGGGCGCGACGAGTTCGCCGCCGGCGAGCCGCAGGTCTCCGACGACGACGTCCTGATCCCGGTCGCGGGCATCCTGGACATCCTCGACAACTACGCGTTCATCCGGACCTCCGGCTACCTGCCCGGCCCGAACGACGTGTACGTCTCCCTCGCCCAGGTCCGCAAGAACGGCCTGCGCAAGGGCGACCACATCACGGGCGCCGTCCGGCAGCCCAAGGAGGGCGAGCGCCGCGAGAAGTTCAACGCGCTGGTCCGCCTCGACTCCGCCAACGGCATGGCCGCCGACTCCGGCCGCGGCCGCCCGGAGTTCAACAAGCTGACCCCGCTCTACCCGCAGGACCGTCTCCGTCTGGAGACCGACCCGGGCGTGCTGACCACGCGGATCATCGACCTCGTGTCGCCGATCGGCAAGGGCCAGCGCGGTCTGATCGTGGCCCCGCCGAAGACCGGCAAGACCATGATCATGCAGGCGATCGCCAACGCGATCACCCACAACAACCCCGAGTGCCACCTAATGGTCGTCCTGGTCGACGAGCGTCCGGAAGAGGTCACCGACATGCAGCGGTCGGTCAAGGGCGAGGTCATCTCCTCGACCTTCGACCGCCCGGCCGAGGACCACACCACCGTCGCCGAGCTGGCCATCGAGCGCGCCAAGCGCCTCGTGGAGCTCGGTCACGACGTGGTCGTCCTGCTCGACTCCATCACCCGTCTGGGCCGCGCGTACAACCTCGCGGCGCCCGCCTCCGGCCGCATCCTGTCCGGTGGTGTCGACTCGACCGCGCTCTACCCGCCGAAGCGCTTCTTCGGTGCCGCGCGCAACATCGAGGACGGCGGCTCGCTGACCATCCTGGCCACCGCGCTGGTCGACACCGGCTCGCGCATGGACGAGGTGATCTTCGAGGAGTTCAAGGGCACCGGCAACATGGAGCTCAAGCTCGACCGGAAGCTCGCCGACAAGCGCATCTTCCCGGCCGTCGACGTCGACGCCTCGGGCACGCGCAAGGAGGAGATCCTCCTCGGCAGCGAGGAGCTCGCCGTCACCTGGAAGCTGCGCCGCGTGCTCCACGCGCTCGACCAGCAGCAGGCGATCGAGCTGCTCCTCGACAAGATGAAGCAGACGAAGTCGAACGGCGAGTTCCTCATGCAGATCCAGAAGACGACGCCCGGAGCGAACAACGACTGACGTGAGACCCGCGTCACACCACGGAGGGTCGGCCCCAGGGCCGTAACCCCTTCGTGACCTGCGAGAACCAACGCGCCCACCGTGCCCCGCACGGTGGGCGCGCCGCGTTCCCCGGCCCCGCCCCACAGGTCCGTATGCAACCCTTTCGGCCGCTTCGCCGTCACAGAAGGTGAACCGAGGGCCCGAGGGAAGACGATGACCGAGCAGACAACGAGCCGACGCACCGCCGACGGCCGCCGCGGCCGCCGCCGCAAACCGCCCGTCCGGCGACGCCGCGGCCCCGCCGTACTCGTCTCGGGCGCCTTCGCCGCCCTGCTGCTCACCGGCGGCGGACTCGGCTACGCGTACGTCAGGCTCGACGGCAACATCCAGGGCGTCGACATCAACACCCAGCTCGGCGGCGACCGCCCCGCCGACGTCGACAACGGCTCCATGGACATCCTCGTCCTCGGCTCCGACTCCCGCGCCGGCGACAACGGCGCCTACGGCGAGGACGAGGGCGGCGCCCGCTCCGACACCGCGATGGTCGTCCACGTTTACGAGGGCCACACGAAGGCGAGCGTCGTCTCCATACCCCGCGACACCCTCGTCACCCGCCCGCGCTGCACCGACGCCAGGGGCACGGCCGTCCCCGGCGAACGACGGGCCATGTTCAACACCGCGTACGAGGTCGGCGGCCCCGCCTGCGCCGTCAAGACCGTCGAGTCGATGTCCGGCATCCGCATGGACCACTACATCGAGGTCGACTTCACCGGCTTCAACAAGCTCATCGACGAACTCGGCGGCGTGGAGATCACCACCACCGCGCCCATCAGGGACTCCAAGAGCCACCTCGACCTCGCCCCGGGCACCCACACCCTCGACGGCGAGCAGTCCCTCGGCCTCGTCCGCACCCGCAAGAGCGTCGGCGACGGCAGCGACCTCGGCCGCATCCAGCTCCAGCAGGCCTTCATGAAGGCCTTCGTCCAGCAGGTCAAGGAGGTCGGCGTCCTCACCGACCCCACCAAGCTGTACGGCCTCGCGGACGCCGCCACCAAGGCCGTCACCCCGGACTCGGAACTCGACTCCGTCCAGGAACTCCTCGGCTTCGCCAAGGGCCTCGCCGGCATCGACGCCCGGCACATCCACATGGTCACGCTGCCGGTCGCGTACGACCCCCGGGACCCGAACCGCGTCGTCCCCCTGGAGGCCCAGGCCCGGCAGGTGTGGACCGCCCTCGGGGCCGACCGCCCGATTCCCGCCTCGGCGACCCGGGACGCCGCCACGGGCAAGGCCGGCGGAGTCGTACGGTAACGGCGGAATACTTCCGGCCCCACCCCGGTTTGGGGAGATGCGGCCGGTCCTGGCAGACTGGTACGTCGGCCCCGGTTCACGTCAGCCGCAACCCGCGGTGGCGACCCGGCGCCCTCCCGAAACTAGGAGACACCTTGAAGCGCGAGATCCACCCCGAGTACGTCGAGACCCAGGTCAGCTGCACCTGTGGCGCGTCGTTCACCACCCGTAGCACCCTGACCGAGGGCACCATCCGTGCCGAGGTCTGCTCCGAGTGCCACCCGTTCTACACGGGCAAGCAGAAGATCCTCGACACCGGCGGCCGCGTCGCCCGCTTCGAGGCCCGCTTCGGCAAGGCCGCCGGCTCCGCCAAGAAGTAGCGAGCCCCTGCGCCGGTCACCGGTCGCCCCCGCGCGGGCGGCCGGGACCGGCGCTTTGGCGTCCCCGTAGCAACTGACGAAAACCAGGAGCCCCCGATGTTCGAGGCGGTCGAGGAACTGGTCGGCGAACACGCCGACCTCGAGAAGAAGCTCGCCGACCCTTCGGTCCACGCCGACCAGGCGAACGCGCGCAAGCTGAACAAGCGGTACGCGGAGCTGACCCCGATCGTCGCCACCTACCGCTCCTGGAAGCAGACCGGTGACGACATCGAGACCGCCCGCGAGCTGGCCCACGACGACCCCGACTTCGCCGCCGAGGTGAAGGAGCTGGAGAAGCAGCGCGAGGAGCTCACCGAGAAGCTCCGCCTGCTCCTGGTCCCGCGCGACCCCAGCGACGACAAGGACGTCATCCTGGAGATCAAGGCCGGCGCCGGCGGCGACGAGTCCGCGCTCTTCGCCGGCGACCTGCTCCGCATGTACCTCCGGTACGCCGAGCGCGTCGGCTGGAAGACCGAGATCATCGACGCCACCGAGTCCGAGCTCGGCGGCTACAAGGACGTCCAGGTCGCCGTCAAGACCAAGGGCGGCAACGGCGCCACCGAGCCCGGCCAGGGCGTCTGGGCACGCCTGAAGTACGAGGGCGGAGTGCACCGCGTGCAGCGCGTCCCCGCCACCGAGTCGCAGGGCCGCATCCACACCTCCGCCGCGGGCGTGCTCGTCACCCCCGAGGCCGAGGAGGTCGAGGTCGAGATCCACGCCAACGACCTGCGCATCGACGTCTACCGCTCGTCCGGCCCCGGCGGCCAGTCCGTCAACACGACCGACTCCGCCGTCCGCATCACCCACCTGCCGACCGGCATCGTCGCCTCCTGCCAGAACGAGAAGAGCCAGCTCCAGAACAAGGAGCAGGCCATGCGCATCCTCCGTTCCCGGCTGCTCGCCGCCGCCCAGGAGAAGGCCGAGGCCGAGGCCGCCGACGCCCGCCGCAGCCAGGTCCGCACCGTCGACCGCTCCGAGAAGATCCGGACGTACAACTTCCCGGAGAACCGCATCTCGGACCACCGCGTCGGCTTCAAGGCGTACAACCTCGACCAGGTCCTCGACGGCGAACTGGACCCGGTGATTCAGGCCTGCGTCGACGCCGACTCGGCGGCGAAGCTCGCCGCGGCGTAAGGCCCACCCCCTCCCCAGCCCCCCGCACCACCCCGCACCACGGAGGACCAGCGTGAACCTGCTGCTTGCCGAGGTGGCCCAGGCCACCCAGCGGCTGGCCGACGCCGGCGTTCCCTCACCGCGTTTCGACGCCGAGGAGCTCGCCGCGTTCGTGCACGGTGTGAAGCGGGGGGAGCTGCACAACGTCAAGGACACGGACTTCGACGCCCGTTACTGGGAGGCCGTCGCCCGCCGCGAGGCCCGCGAGCCGCTCCAGCACATCACCGGCCGCGCCTTCTTCCGCTACCTGGAGCTCCAGGTGGGGCCCGGCGTCTTCGTGCCGCGCCCCGAGACCGAGTCGGTCGTCGGCTGGGCCATAGACGCCGTACGCGCCATGGACGTCGTCGAACCCCTCATCGTCGACCTGTGCACCGGCTCCGGGGCCATCGCCCTCGCCATGGCGCAGGAGGTGCCGCGCTCGCGCGTGCACGCCGTCGAGCTCTCCGAGGACGCCCTCGTGTGGACCCGGAAGAACGCCGAGGGCTCCCGCGTCACCGTCCACCAGGGCGACGCGCTGACCGCGCTCCCCGAACTGGACGGCCAGGTCGACCTGGTCATCTCCAACCCGCCGTACATCCCGCTCACCGAATGGGAGTACGTCGCCCCCGAGGCCCGTGACCACGACCCCGGGATGGCCCTCTTCTCCGGCGAGGACGGCCTCGACACCATCCGGGGCATCGAGCGCACCGCGCACCGGCTGCTGCGCCCCGGCGGCCTCGTCGTCATCGAGCACGCCGACACCCAGGGCGGGCAGGTGCCGTGGATCTTCAACGAGGAGGCCGGCTGGGCGGACGCCGCCGACCACCCCGACCTGAACAACCGGCCGCGTTTCGCGACCGCCCGCAAGGCGATGCCATGACACACCCCGTCCACGAGGAGGAGCGCGACTGATGGCACGGCGATACGACTGCAACGAGGCGACCGACCGAGTCACCGGCCTGCGCGAAGCCGCGTCCGCGGTCCGCCGCGGCGAGCTGGTCGTGCTGCCCACCGACACCGTGTACGGGCTCGGTGCGGACGCCTTCAGCAGCGAGGCGGTCGCGGACCTGCTGGCCGCCAAGGGACGCGGGCGCACCATGCCCACGCCCGTGCTCATCGGCTCCCCGAACACCCTCCACGGCCTCGTCACGGACTTCTCCGAGCAGGCCTGGGAACTCGTCGACGCCTTCTGGCCCGGCGCCCTGACCCTCGTCGCGCGGCACCAGCCGTCCCTCCAGTGGGACCTCGGCGACACCCGCGGCACCGTCGCCATCCGCATGCCGCTGCACCCGGTCGCCATCGAGCTGCTCACCGAGGTCGGCCCGATGGCCGTCTCCTCGGCCAACCTCACCGGGCACCCGGCGCCGGAGGACTGCGACGCCGCCCAGCAGATGCTCGGCGACGCCGTCTCCGTCTACCTCGACGGCGGTCCGACGCCCGGCATCGTCCCCTCGTCCATCGTCGACGTGACCGGCAAGGTCCCGGTGCTGCTGCGCCAGGGCGCGCTGACGGCGGAGGAGCTCCGGAAGGTCGTACCCGACCTCGAGGTGGCCAGTTGACCGCCCCTGAGGGGCGTGGCATAGCGGGGTTCGACGACGGCAACACCTTCCGCATCCTCCACGTCAGCACCGGCAACGTCTGCCGCTCGCCGATCACCGAGCGGCTGACCCGCCATGCCCTGGGCGAGCGCCTGGGCGAGGGGCTCGGCGCCGGCCTGATCGTGGAGAGCGCGGGCACCTGGGGCCACGAGGGCGCCCCGATGGAGGCCAACGCGGAACTGGTCCTCGCCGACTTCGGCGCGGACCACACCGGCTTCGTGGGCCGCGAGCTCCTCGACGAGCACGTCATCCGCGCGGACCTGGTCCTCACCGCGACCCGCGACCACCGCGCCCAGGTCATCTCCATGGGCCATTCGGCGGGCCTGCGCACCTTCACCCTGAAGGAGTTCACCCGCCTGGTCCGCGCGATCGACCCGGCCACGCTGCCGGACCCCCGGGAGGGCGTGGTCGAACGCGCCCGCGCCCTGGTCCGCGCCGCCGCGGCTCTACGCGGGTGGCTCCTCGCCCCCTCCGCCGAGGCGGACGAGGTCAACGACCCGTACGGAGCCCCGATCACCTTTTTCCGCTCGATCGGCGACGAGATCAACGACGCGCTGGACCCGGTGGTGACGGCCCTGACGGGCGTTCCGGCCAAGCGCTGAGTTCCGGGACCGGCCAAGCGCTGTCGACCCGGCCCGGGGGCCGGTCCGGGTGCGTGCTGGGCGGGCGGGGCGGGGGTGTGCTGCCTACATTGGTGCTGACACCCCTCCACGCCCGGAGCCAGCCATGTCCGTCACCGCGCCACTCGATGAGGTACTCGACGTCCTGCGCCGGCAGGACCCGGAGATCGCCGACGTGCTGCTCGGCGAAGCGCGGCGGCAGGCGGACAGCCTGCAGCTGATCGCCGCCGAGAACTTCACCTCGCCCGCCGTGCTCGCGGCCCTCGGTTCGCCGCTCGCCAACAAGTACGCGGAGGGGTACCCCGGCGCCCGGCACCACGGGGGCTGCGAGTTCGCCGACGCCGCGGAGCGGATCGCCGTGGAGCGGGCCACCGCGCTCTTCGGGGCCGAGCACGCGAACGTCCAGGCGCACTCCGGCTCCTCGGCCGTCCTGGCGGCCTACGCGGCCCTCCTGAGGCCCGGGGACACCGTCCTGGCCATGGGCCTGAACCACGGCGGGCACCTCACGCACGGCTCGCCCGCGAACTTCTCGGGCCGCTGGTTCGACTTCGTGCCGTACGGCGTGGACGCCGAGACCGGGCTCGTCGACTACGAGCAGGTCGCCGCCCTGGCCCGGCACCACCGCCCCAAGGCGATCGTCTGCGGCTCCATCTCCTACCCCCGCCACCTCGACTACGCGGTCTTCCGGGAGATCGCCGACGAGGTCGGCGCGTACCTCATCGCGGACGCCGCCCACCCCATCGGCCTCGTCGCCGGGGGAGCGGCGCCCAACCCCGTCCCGTACGCGGACGTGGTGTGCGCGACCACCCACAAGGTGCTGCGCGGCCCGCGCGGCGGCCTGGTCCTGTGCGGCGAGGAGCTCGCGGGCCGGGTCGACCGCGCCGTGTTCCCGTTCACGCAGGGCGGCGCCCAGATGCACACGATCGCCGCCAAGGCGGTGGCCTTCGGCGAGGCGTCCACCCCGGCGTTCACCGCGTACGCCCATCAGGTGGTCGCACACGCCGGGGTCCTCGCCGCCGCGCTCGCCGAGGAGGGGTTCCTCGTCACCACGGGCGGCACCGACACCCACCTCATCACCGCCGACCCGGCGCCCCTCGGCGTCGACGGCCGCACCGCCCGCGCCCGGCTCGCCGCCGCCGGGATGGTGCTCGACACCTGCGCCCTGCCGTACGGGGACGGGCGCGGCATCCGGCTCGGCACGGCCGCCCTGACCACCCAGGGCATGGGGCCGACGGAGATGACGAGAATTGCCGCACTGTTCACCGCCGCGTTGCGGGACGACCCCGAGGAGACGGCCCGGGTACGGGCGGACGTACGGGAGCTGACCGCCCGATTTCCCCCGTATGGGCGCTGACGGAGGGCCCGGCGGAACCGTTCGGGTGGCCCGTATGTCTCAAACCACATGGACGGCACGGCTAGGGTGTGGGGCTGAGATGGCCAGCGATTCCTGTGGGGCAGCCCGTGCGTGATTACCTGCTGACGCTCTGTGTCACGGCCGCGGTGACCTATCTGCTCACCGGTCCGGTGCGGAAGTTCGCCATCGCGACCGGGGCGATGCCGGAGATCCGCGCCCGCGACGTACACCGAGAACCGACTCCGCGGCTCGGTGGCATCGCCATGTTCTTCGGGCTCTGCGCGGGACTGCTCGTCGCCGACCACCTCCAGAACCTCAACAGCGTCTTCGAGCAGTCGAACGAGCCGCGCGCGCTCCTCTCGGGCGCCGCGCTGATCTGGCTGATCGGCGTCCTGGACGACAAGTTCGAGCTGGACGCGCTGATCAAGCTGGGCGCGCAGATGATCTCGGCGGGCGTGATGGTCGTCCAGGGTCTGACGATCCTGTGGCTGCCCATCCCGGGCGTCGGCACGGTCGCCCTGACCCAGGGACAGGGCACGCTGCTCACGGTCGCCCTGGTGGTCCTCACCATCAACGCCGTCAACTTCGTCGACGGCCTCGACGGTCTCGCCGCCGGCATGGTCTGCATCGCGGCCGGCGCCTTCTTCCTGTACGCGTACCGGCTCTGGTACGGCTACACGATCGAGGCGGCCGCCCCCGCGACGCTCTTCGCCGCCATCCTCATGGGCATGTGCCTGGGCTTCCTGCCGCACAACATGCACCCGGCGCGGATCTTCATGGGCGACTCGGGCTCGATGCTGATCGGTCTGATCCTGGCCGCCTCCGCCATCTCCATCACGGGCCAGGTCGACCCGGACACCCTCAAGATCTTCGAGGGGTCGACGCGGCAGGCCACGCACGCCGCCCTGCCGGTCTTCATCCCGCTGGTGCTGCCGCTCACGATCATCGCGATCCCGATGGCGGACCTGGTCCTGGCGATCGTGCGCCGCACGTGGAAGGGGCAGTCGCCGTTCGCGGCGGACCGCGGGCACCTGCACCACCGGCTCCTGGAGATCGGGCACTCGCACAGCCGGGCCGTCCTGATCATGTACTTCTGGTCGGCGCTGATCGCCTTCGGGACCCTGGCGTACTCCGTGCACTCGACGTCGATGTGGATCGTCCTCGGGGTCACGGGGCTGAGCGCGGTCGGGCTCGTGCTGCTCCTGCTGCCGCGGTTCACGCCGCGGGCGCCGCGCTGGGCCGAGTCGTTCGTGCCGCCCCGCTACCGCCGCCGCAAGGTGGCGCCGCCGCCCGAGCCGGCACCGGCCGCGACGGCTCCGGCGGTGGAGGAGGAGCGCGTTCCGGTGCCCGCGGGCCTCAACGGGGCGACCGCCATCGGCAACCGCGCGCGCTTCACCGACCGGCGGAAGGCCGGAACGCCGAGTTGACGAAAGCCGCGTCGGCGGCCAATAGCAGACACGTCGCCTCGGCGTCCTGCACACACGCGCGCTGTAACCCTCATGTGTGACAGTTGGCACACCCTCTGGGTAAAGACCTATTCAAATAGTTTGTGATACGGTTCACGAGACCCGGCGACAGTGCCGAAAGACCGTAGTGCGACGGTCTGTTGGCCCCGAGACCCACCTCGGACCGGGCTTACGCTCGTCCATGACGACACCATCGCCCCCTCCAGAGCAAGCGGAGACACCGCCATGCCGTCGAACGACGCACGCATCCTCCTGCACACCGCCGTACCCACCGCAGCCGTCGGCGTCGTCGCCACGGTCATCAGCGGGGTGGTCGCCGGTGGCAAGGGTGCGATCGGCGCCGTCGTCGGCACGCTGGTCGTGATCCTCTTCATGGGCATCGGGCAGGTGGTCCTGCAGCGGACGGCGAAGTCGCTTCCGCACCTCTTCCAGGCCATGGGGCTGCTGCTCTACACGGCCCAGCTGCTGGTGCTCTTCATCTTCCTGGCCTTGCTCAAGAACACCACGCTGTTCGATTTCAAGGCCTTCGCCTTCACGCTGCTCGCGACGACCGTGGTGTGGGTCGCCGCACAGGCCCGGGCCTACATGAAGGCCAAGATCACGTACGTCGACCCCGGAAACACGGGGCCGAAGTCGTGAAGGGTAGGGCCGGGATAAAGGCGCGTTCGGCTTCCTGCTATCGTCCGGTGCCAACTGCGGCACTGCGGGCGCGGGCATCCGAAGCGGCGCCTGTCCCAGCGCGAGGCTCGATGCCGAACCGCCGCCCCCTTATCCGTAAGACCAGTCCAGTGCCGACCCGCGGCTGCGTGCCGCGCCGACACAACGAGGTTGCCGAACCTATGCGCCACGCTGAAGGAGCCCGCGGTGAGTGCTGACAAGACGCTTGCCTTCGACCCGGATTGCCACATCTTCAGTGGATGCGGCTTCCCGGCGCCGGGCCTGCACACGTTCATGTACGAGCCCATCGCCACGGTGGCCGGCATCGAGATCACCAAGCCGATGCTGCTCGCCGTCCTGGGCTCCATCGTGGTCGTCGGGTTCTTCTGGGCTGCCTTCCGCAAGCCCAAGCTGGTCCCCGGCAAGCTGCAGATGGTCGGCGAGGCCGGTTACGACTTCGTGCGCCGCGGCATCGTCTACGAGATCATCGGCAAGAAGGACGGCGAGAAGTACGTCCCCTTCATGGTGTCGCTGTTCTTCTTCGTCTGGATCATGAACCTCTGGTCGATCATTCCGCTCGCCCAGTTCCCGGTCACCTCGCTGATCGCCTTCCCGGCCGGTCTCGCGCTGATCGTGTACGTCATGTGGATCTCGCTCACCTTCCGCAAGCACGGCTTCGTGGGCGGCTGGAAGAACATCGTCGGTTACGACAAGTCCCTCGGTGCGATCCTCCCGATGGTCGTCGTCCTCGAGTTCTTCTCCAACCTGATCATCCGGCCCTTCACGCACGCGGTCCGACTGTTCGCGAACATGTTCGCCGGTCACCTGCTCATCGTGATGTTCTCGCTGGCCACCTGGTACCTCATGAACGGCCTCGGCTTCGTCTACGCCGGCGCCTCCTTCGTGATGGTCCTCGTGATGACCGGCTTCGAGCTCTTCATCCAGGCCGTCCAGGCGTACGTCTTCGTGCTCCTGGCCTGCAGCTACGTCCAGGGCGCGCTCTCCGAGCACCACTGAGTCCGACCCCGGACGTAGTTCCACCCCCGAACCAGCAGACGTCCGGTGGCCAACCCCCACCGGGTCATTGAAAGAGAAGGAAGTAACGGCATGTCCGCTGCTCTCGACATGGTCAACCTCGCCGCCGGTGCCAAGGAGAACGTCGTCGGCAACGTCGCCTCCATCGGCTACGGCCTCGCGGCCATCGGCCCCGGCGTCGGCGTCGGCATCATCTTCGGTAACGGTACGCAGGCGCTCGCCCGTCAGCCCGAGGCCGCCGGTCTGATCCGCACCAACCAGATCATGGGCTTCGCCTTCTGTGAGGCGCTCGCGCTCATCGGCATCGTCATGGGCTTCGTCTACCAGTAAGCCGGACCGACTGCCCGAATCTTTTTACGGAAGGCACTGATGTGAACGCTCTGCTTCTTGCGCAGGGTGAAGAGGCGCAGCCGCCTCTCATCCCGCATCTCGACGAGCTCGTCATCGGCCTGATCGCCTTCGTCATCGTCTTCGGCTTCCTCGCCAAGAAGCTCCTCCCGAACATCAACAAGGTTCTGGACGAGCGTCGCGAGGCCATCGAGGGCGGCATCGAGAAGGCCGAGTCGGCCCAGATCGAGGCCAAGAGCGTGCTGGAGCAGTACAAGGCCCAGCTCGCCGAGGCCCGCCACGAGGCCGCGCGTCTTCGCCAGGAGGCGACGGAGCAGGGCACCGCGATCATCCAGGAGATGAAGGCGGAAGGCCAGCGCCAGCGCGAGGAGATCATCGCCGCCGGCCACGCTCAGATCGAGGCCGACCGCAAGGCCGCCTCGGCGTCGCTGCGCCAGGACGTGGGCAAGCTCGCCACCGACCTGGCCGGCAAGCTGGTCGGCGAGTCCCTCGAGGACATCGCCCGCCAGAGCCGTACGATCGACCGCTTCCTCGACGAGCTCGAGGAGAAGGCAGAGGCCGTCCGATGAACGGAGCGAGCCGCGAGGCACTGGCCGCCGCACGCGAGTCCCTCGACGCGCTGACCGACAACACCTCGGTCGACGCGACGAAGCTCGCGAACGAGCTGGCCGCCGTCACCGCGCTGCTCGACCGCGAGGTGTCGCTGCGCCGGGTCCTGACCGACCCCGCGCAGTCGGGTGAGGCCAAGGCCGCGCTCGCGCAGCGACTCCTGAGCGGTCAGGTGGGCGGCGAGACCGTCGACCTGGTCTCCGGAATGGTCCGCTCCCGCTGGTCGCGTTCGCGCGACCTGGTCGACGCGACCGAGGAGCTGGCGAACACGGCAGACCTCACCGCGGCGCAGAAGGCGGGCGCCCTCGACTCCGTCGAGGACGAGCTGTTCCGGTTCGGCCGGATCGTGTCCTCCAGCCCCGAGCTCCGCTCGGCGCTGACGGACAAGACCGCCACGGCCACCGCCAAGGGCGAGCTGCTCCGCAGCCTGCTCGGCGGCAAGGCCCACGCCACCACCGAGCGCCTGATCGTCCGGCTGGTGACCCAGCCCCGGGGACGTAGCCTGGAAGCGGGACTCGAGTCCCTCTCCAAGCTCGCCGCGGAGCGCCGGAACCGGATGGTCGCGGTCGTCACCTCGGCGGTGCCGCTGTCCGACGCGCAGAAGCAGCGTCTCGGAGCCGTACTGGCGAAGCTGTACGGCCGCGAGATGCACCTGAACCTGGACGTGGACCCCTCGGTCCTCGGCGGGATCAGCGTGCGGGTCGGCGACGAGGTCATCAACGGGACCATCGCGGAGCGCCTCGACGAGGCGACCCGTCGACTGGCCGGCTGACGGCAGCAGCCGGCAACACAACAAAGCATCACCAGCGGCCCGGTTGGGCCGTGCAGAGATTGCAGAAGATTCCTGGGGGTCGGCCCCCAGACCCCTTAAGAAACTTCGGGCCCAACAAGGAGAGCAGGGAACCCAGATGGCGGAGCTCACGATCCGGCCGGAGGAGATCCGGGACGCGCTGGAGAACTTCGTCCAGTCGTACCAGCCGGACGCGGCCTCGCGCGAGGAGGTCGGCACGGTCAGCCTGGCCGGCGACGGTATCGCGAAGGTCGAGGGTCTTCCCTCGGCCATGGCGAACGAGCTGCTGAAGTTCGAGGACGGCACCCTCGGTCTTGCGCTGAACCTCGAAGAGCGCGAGATCGGTGCGATCGTTCTCGGCGAGTTCAGCGGCATCGAGGAGGGACAGTCGGTGCAGCGCACCGGCGAGGTCCTCTCCGTCGGTGTCGGTGAGGGCTACCTGGGTCGCGTCGTCGACCCGCTCGGTAACCCGATCGACGGTCTCGGCGAGATCGCGACCGAGGGCCGCCGCGCCCTCGAGCTGCAGGCGCCCGGCGTCATGCAGCGCAAGTCGGTCCACGAGCCGATGGAGACCGGCTACAAGGCCGTCGACGCCATGACCCCGGTCGGCCGTGGTCAGCGTCAGCTGATCATCGGTGACCGCCAGACGGGCAAGACCGCCCTGGCCGTCGACACGATCATCAACCAGCGCGACAACTGGCGCTCGGGCGACGTGAACAAGCAGGTCCGCTGCATCTACGTCGCCGTCGGCCAGAAGGGCTCCACCATCGCGTCCGTGCGCGGCGCGCTGGAGGAGGCCGGTGCGCTCGAGTACACGACGATCGTCGCCGCCCCGGCGTCCGACCCGGCCGGCTTCAAGTACCTGGCGCCGTACACCGGCTCGGCCATCGGCCAGCACTGGATGTACCAGGGCAAGCACGTCCTGATCGTCTTCGACGACCTGTCGAAGCAGGCCGACGCGTACCGCGCCGTGTCGCTGCTGCTGCGCCGCCCGCCGGGCCGTGAGGCCTACCCGGGTGACGTCTTCTACCTGCACTCCCGTCTGCTCGAGCGCTGCGCCAAGCTCTCGGACGACATGGGTGCCGGTTCCATGACCGGTCTGCCGATCGTCGAGACGAAGGCCAACGACGTCTCGGCGTTCATCCCGACCAACGTCATCTCCATCACCGACGGCCAGTGCTTCCTGGAGTCCGACCTGTTCAACGCCGGCCAGCGTCCGGCCCTGAACGTCGGTATCTCGGTCTCCCGAGTCGGTGGCTCCGCCCAGCACCCGGCCATGAAGCAGATCGCCGGTCGCCTCCGCGTGGACCTCGCCCAGTTCCGTGAGCTGGAGGCGTTCGCCGCCTTCGGTTCCGACCTGGACGCGGCCTCGAAGGCGCAGCTGGAGCGCGGTCAGCGGATGGTCGAGCTGCTCAAGCAGGCTCAGTACCAGCCGATGCCCACGGAGAACCAGGTCGTCTCGGTCTGGGCCGGCACCACCGGCAAGATGGACGACGTCCCGGTCGCCGACATCCGTCGCTTCGAGGCCGAGCTCCTGGCGTACCTGCGTCAGAGCCACTCCGGTCTCATGACCTCCATCCGTGAGGGCAAGAAGATGTCGGACGACACCCTGACGGCCGTCGCCGACGCCATCGCGGAGTTCAAGAAGCAGTTCGAGACCTCTGACGGCAAGCTGCTCGGCGAGGACGCTCCTGCCGCCGTCAACGTCTCGAAGTGACGACGGAAGGGACCTGACTCATGGGAGCGCAGCTCCGGGTCTACAAGCGTCGCATCAAATCCGTCACCGCGACGAAGAAGATCACCAAGGCGATGGAGATGATCGCCGCCTCGCGTGTCGTCAAGGCGCAGCGCAAGGTGCAGGCGTCGACTCCGTACGCGACCGAGCTGACCCGCGCGGTCACCGCGGTGGCCACGGGTGCGAACGACAAGCACCCGCTGACCACCGAGGCGGAGAACCCAAGCCGTGCCGCTGTCCTGCTCCTCTCGAGCGACCGCGGTCTGGCCGGTGCCTTCAACTCCAACGCCATCAAGGCGGCGGAGCAGCTGATCAAGAAGCTGGAGGGCGAGGGCCGGGCGGTCGACATCTACGTCGTCGGTCGCCGTGGCATCGCGCACTTCAACTTCCGTGAGCGCGCGCTGGCCGACACGTGGGCGGGCTTCACGGACGAGCCCACCTACGCGGACGCCAAGAAGATCGCGGCACCGCTGATCGAGGCGATCGAGAAGGACACGGCCGAGGGTGGTGTGGACGAGCTCCACATCGTCTACACCGAGTTCGTCTCGATGATGACCCAGACGGCGGTCGAGGCCCGGCTGCTGCCCCTGAGCCTCGACGAGGTGGCGAAGGAGGCCGGCGAGCCGGAGACCCTCCGCCCGCTGTACGACTTCGAGCCGTCGGCGGAGGACGTCCTCGACGCCCTTCTGCCGCGCTACGTCGAGAGCCGGATCTACAACGCGCTGCTCCAGTCGGCTGCCTCCAAGCACGCCGCCACGCGTCGCGCGATGAAGTCGGCCACCGACAACGCGGGTGAGCTCATCACGACCCTCACCCGACTTGCCAACGCGGCCCGCCAGGCCGAAATCACCCAGGAAATCAGCGAGATCGTCGGTGGCTCCGCAGCCCTGGCCGACGCGACCGCGGGGAGTGACAAGTAATGACGACCACTGTTGAGACGGCCGCCGCCACGGGCCGCGTCGCCCGGGTCATCGGCCCGGTCGTCGACGTGGAGTTCCCCGTCGACGCGATGCCGGAGATCTACAACGCGCTGAACGTCGAGGTGCCGGACCCGTCCGGTGAGGGCACCAAGACGCTGACCCTCGAGGTCGCGCAGCACCTCGGTGACGGCATGGTCCGCACCATCTCGATGCAGCCCACCGACGGTCTGGTCCGCCAGGCCCCCGTGGTGGACACCGGCGACGGCATCACGGTGCCGGTCGGCGACGTCACCAAGGGGCGCGTGTTCAACACGCTGGGCCAGATCCTGAACGAGCCCGAGGCGGAGGCGGAGGTCGGCGAGCGCTGGTCCATCCACCGCAAGGCCCCGGCGTTCGACCAGCTCGAGTCGAAGACCGAGATGTTCGAGACCGGCCTCAAGGTCGTCGACCTTCTCACCCCGTACGTCAAGGGTGGAAAGATCGGTCTGTTCGGTGGTGCCGGTGTCGGCAAGACCGTTCTGATCCAGGAAATGATCATGCGTGTGGCGAAGCTGCACGAGGGTGTTTCCGTCTTCGCCGGCGTGGGTGAGCGCACCCGTGAGGGCAACGACCTCATCGCCGAGATGGAGGACTCGGGCGTTCTCGACAAGACCGCCCTGGTCTTCGGCCAGATGGACGAGCCCCCGGGCACCCGTCTCCGTGTGGCCCTCGCCGGTCTGACCATGGCGGAGTACTTCCGCGATGTGCAGAAGCAGGACGTGCTGTTCTTCATCGACAACATCTTCCGCTTCACGCAGGCCGGTTCCGAGGTGTCGACCCTGCTCGGCCGCATGCCCTCCGCGGTGGGTTACCAGCCGAACCTGGCCGACGAGATGGGTCTCCTGCAGGAGCGCATCACCTCGACCCGTGGTCACTCGATCACCTCGATGCAGGCGATCTACGTCCCCGCCGACGACCTCACCGACCCGGCGCCGGCGACCACCTTCGCCCACCTCGACGCGACGACGGTTCTCTCCCGTCCGATCTCCGAGAAGGGCATCTACCCGGCCGTGGACCCGCTGGACTCCACGTCCCGGATCCTGGACCCGCGCTACATCGCGCAGGACCACTACGACGCCGCCACGCGCGTCAAGGGAATCCTGCAGAAGTACAAGGACCTCCAGGACATCATCGCGATCCTCGGCATCGACGAGCTCAGCGAGGAGGACAAGCTCGTCGTCCACCGCGCGCGTCGCGTCGAGCGCTTCCTGTCGCAGAACACCCACGCGGCGAAGCAGTTCACCGGTGTGGACGGTTCGGACGTTCCGCTGGACGAGTCGATCGCCGCGTTCAACGCGATCTGCGACGGCGAGTTCGACCACTTCCCGGAGCAGGCCTTCTTCATGTGTGGTGGTCTCGAGGACCTCAAGAAGAACGCCAAGGAGCTCGGCGTCTCCTGAGCCCCGTGCTCTCCTGAGAGGGGGCGGGATCCGTCCCGCCCCCTCTCCACGCCCCAGTAGAATTGACCCCAACACCCGGCACGACCGCCGGGTGGTGACCCGAGGAGCCACCCTTGGCTGCTGAGCTGCACGTCGAGCTGGTCGCCGCGGACCGGAGTGTCTGGTCCGGCGAGGCCACCCTGGTCATCGCGCGTACCACCTCCGGCGACATCGGCGTCATGCCCGGCCACCAGCCGCTGCTCGGTGTGCTGGAGTCGGGCCCGGTGACCATCCGTACGAGCGAGGGCGCGACCGTCGTCGCCGCCGTCCACGGCGGATTCATCTCGTTCGCCGACGACAAGCTGTCTCTGCTCGCGGAGATCGCCGAGCTGGCGGACGAGATCGACGCCCAGCGCGCCGAGCGCGCGCTGGAGCGTGCGAAGACGGAGTCGGACGCCGCCGCCGAGCGGCGCGCCGAGGTCCGGCTGCGCGCGGTAGCGGTCCGCTGACGGTCCGCGCCGAGAGTAGTGCCCTCAGCCGCGGCACGGCTGGTTCGTCCAGACCGTGCCGCGGCTGAGGCGATGCAGATGCAGGTGGTATTCGGTTCTGCCGGCGGCGCCGGCTACGGGACTCAGCGAGGAGGTCGGTGAAGATGTTCCTCGCTCTGCTCGTGTGCGGCCTGGTCGTCGCACTGGTGGTGATCGGGCTCTTCGTCTTCGGCTTGCGCCGCAGACTGATCCAGCGCGCCGGCGGCACCTTCGACTGTTCCCTGCGCTGGAACGTCCCCGACGAGCCGGACACCACCGGCAAGGGCTGGGTGTACGGCGTCGCCCGCTACAGCGGCGACGAGATCGCCTGGTTCCGTGTCTTCTCGTACTCGCCGCGTCCGCGCCGGGTCCTGGAGCGCTCGGCCATCGTGGCCCTGGAGCGCCGGATGCCGGAGGGCGAGGAGGAGCTCGCGCTGCTCTCCGACGCGGTGATCCAGCCGTGCATGTACGAGGGCGTGCGGCTCGAACTCGCGATGAGCGAGGACGCCAGGACCGGGTTCATGGCCTGGCTGGAGGCCGCGCCCCCCGGCCAGCGGGTGAACGTCGCCTGACGCGCGCGTCGGGCACGAGGAAGCGGGGACGGCGTGCTGCGCCGTCCCCGCTCCGTCGTGCCGGGGTTAGTTCAGACCGCTGTTGATGGCGCCGACCAGCTCGCCGTTGGAGGTGTCACCGCTGAACTCCCAGAAGAACGCTCCGCCGAGGCCCTGGTTCTTGGCCCAGCTCATCTTCGAGTTCACGGTGGCGGGGGTGTCGTAGCTCCACCAGTTGGTGCCGCAGTGGGCGTAGGCGGTGCCGGCGACGGTGCCGTTGGCCGGGCAGGAGTTCTTGAGGACCTTGTAGTCCTCGATGCCCTGCTCGTACGTGCCGGCCGCCGGGCCGGTGGCCGTGCCGCCGGGGGCGGACTGGGTGACGCCGGTCCAGCCGCGGCCGTAGAAGCCGATGCCGAGCAGCAGCTTGTTGGCGGGGACGCCCTTCGCCTTGAACTTGGCGATCGCCTCGGCGGAGTTGAAGCCCGCCTGGGGGATGCCGGCGTACGAGGTGAGCGGGGAGTGCGGGGCCGTCGGGCCCTTCGCCGCCCAGGCGCCGAAGAAGTCGTACGTCATCACGTTGAACCAGTCCATGTACGGCGCGGCGCCCGCGTAGTCGGCGGCGTCGATCTTGCCGCCGGCGGACGCGTCGGCCGTGACGGCCGCGGTGACGAGGTTGTTGGCGCCGAACTTGGCGCGCATGGCCTGCATCATGTTCTTGAAGGCGGCGGGGCCGCTGGTGTCGCAGGACAGGCCGCAGGCGTTCGGGTACTCCCAGTCGAGGTCGATGCCGTCGAAGACGTCGGCCCAGCGCGGGTCCTCGACCAGGTCGTAACAGGACTGGGCGAAGGCGGTCGGGTTCTGGACGGCCTGGCCGAAGCCGCCGGACCAGGTCCAGCCGCCGAAGGACCAGAGGATCTTGATGTGCGGGTAGGCCTTCTTCAGCTTGCGGAGCTGGTTGAAGTTGCCGCGCAGCGGCTGGTCCCAGGTGTCGGCGACGCCGTCGACGGACTGGTCGGCGGTGTAGGCCTTGTCGTAGTCGGCGTAGGCGTCACCGATGGTGCACTTGCCGCCGGTGACGTTGCCGAAGGCGTAGTTGATGTGGGTGATCTTGGACGCGGAGCCCGAGGTCACGATGTTCTTCACGTGGTAGTTGCGGCCGTAGACGCCCCAGTTGGTGAAGTAGCCCATCTTCACCGTGCTGCCGGGCTGCGGGTTGCCGCCGCCCCCGCCCGTGGTGCGGACGGCGACGCTGCCGCTCGCCGGGCCCGTCTGGTCGGCGGTGTCGCGGGCGACGACCGTGTAGGTGTAGTCGGTGCCCGCGGTGAGGCCGGTGTTGGTGTACGTCAGGCCGGTGACGGTGGCGACGGTCGTGCCGTCCCGCTTCACGTCGTAGTTCTTGACGCCCTTGTCGTCCGTGGCGGCGGTCCAGGTCAGCTTGACCGAGGTGTCGGTGACGGACGAGGCGACGGGGGTGCCGGGGGCGGAGGGCGCGTTGTCGCCGGGCTGGGTGGAGCCGTCGCAGGAGGCGCCGTTCACCTTGCAGCCGGACGGGGAGCCGGAGCCCGTGCCGTTGAAGCCGAAGGAGATGGTGGCGCCGGGGGCGAGGGTGCCGTTCCAGCCGACGTTCTTGGCGGTCCAGTGGGTGCCGGAGCTGGTGACGGTGGCGTCCCAGGCCGAGGTGACGGCGGTTCCGGAGGGGAAGTCCCACTCGACGGTCCAGGACGAGAGGGTGGTGGTGCCGGTGTTCTTCACCGTCCACCTGCCCTCGAAGCCGCTGCCCCAGTCGGAGGCCTTGGTGTACGTGGCGGTGGCCGAGGTGGCGGCCTCCGCGGGTGCCGCGAGGCCGACCATGGCGGCCAGCGGCAGGATCAGCGCGGTCAGTCCGGCGGCGGCCCGGGCTCTGAAGCCGGTTCTGCGCGTCGGTGCTTGAGTGCTCAACGGTGCTCCTCAAGGTGCGGACGGTCAAAGTGGGGGTGGTCCGTGGAGAGATGCGCGCGCCCCGCGAGCGTAGGAAGGTCTGGACCAATCGTCAAGAGGTCCAGACCTTAGTCGCCGTTCGGCCCTCAGGCCCCCAACTCCCTGGCGAGCACCGCCGCTTGCACCCTGCTCCGCAGTCCCAGCTTCCCCAGCACCTTGCTGACGTGCGTCTTCACCGTCGCCTCCGCCATGTCCAGGCGCACCGCGATCTCCGCGTTCGCCAGCCCCTCGCCCAGCGCCGACAGCACCTCCCGCTCCCGGGGCGTCAGCGCGGACAGCACCGCCGGATCCGCCCGCGGGGCCGGACGGCTCGGCGCGGCGAACTCGGCGATGAGCCGCCGCGTCACCGCGGGGGCGATCAGCCCCTCGCCGCGCGCCACCGTCCGTACCGCCTCGATCAGCTCCCGCGCGTCCGCGTTCTTCAACAGGAAGCCCGCCGCCCCCGCCCGCAGCGCCCCGAACACGTACGCGTCGAGGTCGAAGGTGGTCAGCACCAGGACGTCCGCGAGCCCCTCCGCGACCACGAGCCCCGTCGCCGTCACCCCGTCCATCCGGGGCATCTGCACATCCATGAGCACCAGGTCGGGACGGAGCCGGCGGGCCAGCTCCACTGCCTCCTCCCCGTCCGCAGCCTCCCCGACGACCTCGATGTCCGGGGCGCTCCCCAGGATCAGGACGAGGCCGGCGCGCACCGCGCTCTGGTCCTCGGCCACCAACACCCGCACCGTCACGAACGCTCCTCGTCCCTCGTCTCCATGGGCAGCTCCGCCCGGACCCGCCACCGCTTCCCGCCCCGCCCGTCCTGCCCGCCGCCCCCGTCCTGCCCGCCGCCCCCGTCCCGCCCGCCGTCCCCGGCCCGCCCCTGCCGCCCGTCTTCTCCGTCCTCCTCGCCGGACACCGGGCCGGCCTCGAAGACCCCGCCGAGCAGCGCGACCCGCTCCCGCATGCCCACGAGCCCGGCCCCGGACCCCGGCGCCGTCGGGCCCGGCCGCTCCCCGTACGGGCTGCTCACCCGTACGGACAGGACGTCCGCCCCGCCCGCGAGCGTCACCCGGACCTCGCCGGGCGCCGCGTGCTTGAGCGCGTTCGTCAGCGACTCCTGCACGATCCTGTACGCGGCCAGCTCCACCGGGGCCGGCAGGGGCCCCGCCGACTCCCGGACGTCGTCGAGCACGAAGACCAGGCCGCTCGGGCCGCCGTTCGCCGCCGCCTGCGCGACCAGCGCGTCCAGACCGGCGAGGGTGGGCGCGGCGGCCGGTTCCGTGTCCGCGCCGCTGTCCCTGAGCAGCCCGATCAGCCGGCGCATCTCGGCGAGGCCCGCCACGCTGTTCTCCCGGATCACCGTCAGCGCCTGCCGGGTCGTGCCCGGATCGTCGATCGACAGCGCGGCCGTCGAGTGGATCGCGATCGCGGACAGGTGGTTCGCCACCATGTCGTGCAGCTCGCGCGCCATCCTCGCCCGCTCGGCGGCCACCGCCTGGGCGCGGTCCATCTCGGCGAGCAGCGCCGTCTGCTCGGCGCGCAGGGTGGCCGCCTCCGCCGTCTGCCGGTGGCTGCGGACGATCGCGCCCGTCACCGCCGGCAGGAAGCAGATCATGCCGGTGAGCATGCCGACGAGGAGCGCGACGGCGTTCTGCCACCAGATCAGGAGCACCACCGTCGTGGCGACGGTGAACAGGCCCGTCGTGTAGGGGACGCGCCGCGCCTGGCCCGGGGTGCCGTACACGACCGCCGCGTAGACGAGGTCCGTGAACATCAGCACCGTGGCGAGATTGCCGTTGGTGAACTGGTCACCGACGATCGCGGCGGTGCCGACGAGCAGGGCGGTCCGGGGGGCGGTGCGGCGCACGGCCTCCATGGCGGCCGTCACCACCAGGGGGACCAGCGTCACCCAGCGCGGCCCGATGAGCTGGTCGCCCTTCAGGAACAGCCCGAAGGACCACAGCAGCAGCCCGCCGGCCAGACCCGCGCCGGCGATGAGCAGATCGGTCCGGGGGAGGCGGGGCGGTCGGGGCAGTCGGGGGCGGCGCGGGGGACGGGTGGGACGGGGGAGGGGCACGTACCCATCCAACACGTCGTTCCGGGCCCGGACCTCGACGTCCGGGCCGATCCGGGCCGATCCGTGCCTCCGTCGAAGGATGTAGACGAGGTTCGTCACCGGCGACGACGAACCGGCCGCGATCGCACGCGACGCTGAGGAGGAAGCGAAAGGGGAACCGCTGTGATCGTCACGCTGATCGTTGTCTGCGAGGTGGGCTTCTGGGTCCTGCTGGCCGCCGGCCTCACCGCCCGCTACCTGCTGAAGAGGCCGAAGCTGGGCATGGCACTGCTGCTGTGCGAACCGCTCCTGGAGGTCCTGCTCCTCGTCGCCACGGCGATCGACCTCAAGAACGGGGCCGAGCCCAGCTGGCGGCACGGACTCGCCGCCGTCTACATCGGCTACACCGTGGGCCACGGCCACCGCACCGTGAAGTGGCTCGACGGCCACGCCGCCCACCGCCTCGGCGGCGGCCCGCCGCCCGCGAAGCCGCCGCGGTACGGCATGGCCCGCGCCCACCACGAGGGACGGATCTGGCTCGGCTCGGTGGTGGCGGCCTCCGTCGCCTCCGGCCTCCTGCTCGCCGCGACCTGGTACGTCGGCGGCGACGGCGACACCTCACGGCTGGAGGCCTCGATCGCGGGCGTCTGGCGGGCGGTCGGCATCCACGGTCTGATCGCGCTCAGCTACGCGATCTGGCCGAAGAAGGCCCCGGAGGCGACCCCGAACACGGCCCCGGAGCCGGCCCCGCGACCGGCCGCGCAGCCGGCGCCGGAACCGGCCCGGGAGACGGTCCCCTCGGAGACCGACCGGTCAGCGCTCGCCGCCGGGGACCCAGAGGACGTCCCCGACCTCCTTGTTCGCCACCCGCGCAAGGATGAAGAGCAGGTCTGAGAGCCGGTTGAGGTACGTCGCCGTCAGCGGGTTCATCGTCTCGGCGTGGACCTCCAGGGCCGCCCACGTCGAGCGCTCCGCCCGCCGGACCACCGTGCACGCCTGGTGCAGCAGGGCAGCGCCGGGCGTGCCGCCGGGCAGGATGAAGGAGCGCAGCTTCTCCAGCTGCTCCAGGAAGCGGTCGCAGTCCGCCTCCAGCTTGTCGACGTAGTTCTGTTCGACGCGCAGCGGCGGGAACTCCGGGTTCTCCACGACGGGGGTCGCCAGGTCCGCGCCGACGTCGAACAGGTCGTTCTGGACGCGGACGAGGACCTTGACGACCTCATCGTCCAGCTGCCCGAGGGCGATGGCCGTGCCGATGACGGCGTTGGCCTCGTTGGCGTCGGCGTAGGCCGAGATCCGCAGATCCGTCTTGGCGGTCCTGCTCATGTCGCCGAGGGCGGTCGTGCCCTTGTCGCCGGTGCGGGTGTAGATGCGCGTCAGATTGACCATGGGCCCAGCCTAGTGAGGGCGGCGCCCGGTGGACGGCGCGTGTGCCCACCGTCACGGCCCGCAGCGACGGCCTCCGAGGAGGTCCGGCGGCCTATCGTGAGTGTGACGTCCGTCAAAGAGGGCGTGACGCGCATTACTTCGCGGTCACATGGCGGCCCGCGACCGCTAATCTCCGCCGAGGAGCCAGAAGTGAACAGGCGTTGAGGGGTGGAAGATCGTGGCCAGGAAGCTCGCCGTCATCGGGGCCGGACTCATGGGATCCGGCATCGCGCAGGTCTCGGCCCAGGCAGGCTGGGACGTCGTCCTGCGTGACGTCACCGACGCCGCCCTCACCCGGGGCACGGACGGCATCAAGGCGTCGTACGACCGGTTCGTCGCCAAGGGCAAGCTGGACGCGGCCGACGCGGAGGCCGCCCTCGGCCGGATCACCGCCACGACCGACCTGGAGGCCGTCGCCGACGCCGACGTCGTCGTGGAGGCCGTCTTCGAGAACCTCGACGTCAAGCACGAGATCTTCCGCTCGCTCGACAAGATCGTCAAGGACGGCGCCGTCCTCGCCTCCAACACCTCCGCCATCCCGATCACCAAGATCGCCGCGGTGACCGAGCGCCCGGAGGCCGTCGTCGGCGTCCACTTCTTCTCGCCGGTGCCGATGATGCAGCTCGTCGAGCTGGTCCGCGGCTACAAGACGAGCGACGCCACCCTCGCCACCGCCCGCGCCTTCGCCGAGTCCGTCGGCAAGACCTGCATCGTCGTCAACCGCGACGTCGCGGGCTTCGTCACCACCCGCCTCATCTCCGCCCTCGTCGTCGAGGCCGCCAAGCTGTACGAGTCGGGCGTCGCGACGGCCGAGGACATCGACGTCGCCTGCAAGCTCGGCTTCGGCCACGCCATGGGCCCGCTCGCCACCGCCGACCTCACCGGCATCGACATCCTGGTCAACGCCACGAACAACATCTACACCGAGAGCCAGGACGAGAAGTTCGCGCCGCCGGAGCTGATGCGCCGGATGGTGGACGCGGGTGACATCGGCCGCAAGAGCGGGCAGGGCTTCTACAAGTACTGAGCACGCACCACCACCCCATGTCACTCCGTGGGGTGAATTCCGGCATCGGTTCGCTGACAAGGCGCAACGCTTCTGCTGTCCCGGCAGTCAGTTGTTGCGTAGACGGAGCACTCTCGGGGAGCGCATATGCACATCAGGGGCGACCACGCCGAGCTGGTCGTCGGGGGCCGCCTCGACGTCCGGAGCGCGGCGGACGCCCGTACGGTCCTGCACTCGGCCGTCGACGACGGAGTCGGCGATCTGGTGCTCGACCTGACCGGCCTCGACTCGTGGGACGCGACCGGCCTCGGCGTCATCATGGGCGCCCACCGGCGGGCGGGCCGCTGCGGCCGGCGGCTCGTCCTGCGCGGGGTGCCGCCCCAGATGCAGCGGCTGCTCGTCGCGACCCGGCTCCACCGCATCCTCGCCATCGAGGGCGGCCTCGCCATGGAGTCGCTGCCCCGGGTGTGAGCCGGTCGGCGCCGCCGGGCCGGTCCGCCGCACGGTGGTGACCGGAGCCCGAAAGTCCGGTGCCACCGGAGTCGGGGAGTCCGGCGGGGCGCGCGGGCCCGGGGCGGCTGTGAAGCAGCTGTGTGAAACAGGCGTCACGCTCAATCCTCACAAGACCATGACGTCTTGGTCTCTGCGGCACCCCGGCTGTTCCCGGCCGCCGGACGACCGTCTAGGGTTCGCCCGTCTGCACACCATCGACGGACCCACCCGGCGGGCTCCGCACACCGCTCTTGGGGGCTTTGACCATGGACCCGATACACCGGGGACCGGACGAGTCCGGTCACGACACCGCGGCCGAGGACGCCCACCCCGCCCCGTCCGCCGCCGTGCCCGAACGCACCCCCGCGTCCCCCGCCCGGGCCCGCGTCGTCAGCATCGTCTCCGGTGACCTCCTCCTCACCGTCAACCCCGTCGACGGCAGCGAGATCGAACCCTGCCCGCCCGGCCGCGAACCCGAGACGCCCCGCCGCCGCACGCCCGAGGAGCGCGCCGAGGCCGCCCGCGCCGCGACGCCGCCCCCGCCGCCCGGCCCCGCCGCCCCCCAACTGCCCCTCCTCGAACGCGACGAGCCCCGCCGCCGCCTCGCCGAGATCCTGGGCCGCGGCCGCTCCGTCCGCCTCACAGGCCCCGCGGGCTCCGGCCGCACCGCCCTCCTCGACGCCGTCGCCGCCGACTGCGCCGACCTCGCCCCCGAGGGCGTCGTCCGGCTCTCCGGCCACCACCGCACGCCCGCCGAACTCCTCCACGAGCTCTTCGCCGCCGTCCGGTACGCCCCCGGCCACCGCCCCGACCGCACCACGCTCCCCGCGCGGCTCCGCGACATCGGCGCCGTGGTCGTCGTCGACGACCTGGAGTTCGGCGGCGCGGCCCTCGACGAACTCCTCGGCGCCGCCCCCGAGTGCGCCTTCCTCCTCGCCGCCGGGCCCGAGGTCCCCGCGCCGTCCGCCGACTCCGCCGTCGAGGAGGTCGCCCTCACCGGCCTCGGCCGCGCCGCCTCCCTGAAGCTCCTGGAGGCCGCCGTCGGCCGCACCCTCACCGACGAGGAGGCCAACTGGGCGGGCGACCTCTGGTTCGAGTCCGAGGGACTGCCGCTGCGCTTCGTCCAGGCCGGCGCCCTGCTCCGGCAGCGCGACCGACTCCGCGTGACCCCGGCCGAGTTCGACGCCTTCGGCGCCCTGGAGGAGGCCTTCGGACCGCAGGCCACGGGCCAGGGGGCGCGCACCGCCGCCGCCGTGGCCGCCGCGGCGGCGTTCGACGGCGTCGAGGACCCCGACGTCGAACTCCGCGAGGTGCCGCTGCCCACGCTCGGCGAGGGCGCCGCCCCCGCCGCCCTCCTCGCCTCCCGCCTCAGCCGCTCCGCGCAGGCCGCCCTCCGCTTCGCCGTCGCCCTCGGCGGCGAGGTCCCTCACCAGGCCCACCTGCCGGCCCTCGTCGGCGACACCCACGCCGACGCCGCCCTCGGCGAACTGCGGGCCTGCGGACTCCTCAGCCCGGTCGGCCCCCGCTACCGGCTCGCCGCAGGCGTCCTCACCCAGCTCCTCGCCCACGGGTACGAGCACGGCGCCGCCGACCGCGTCCACACCGTCGCCCAGCACTACGCCTGGTGGGCCGGTCACCCCTCCGTCACCCCCGAGCGCGCCGCCGCCGAGTCCGACGCCCTGCTCGCCTCCCTCACCGCGCTCGTCGCCGCCACCGACGAGGAGCACCGCGCCACCGCCGTCCTCCTCGCCCGCGCCGCCGCCCCCGCCTTCGCCGCCGGACTCCACTGGGGCGCCTGGGAGCGGGCCCTGCGCGCCGGCCAGGAGGCCGCCCGGCTCGCCGGGGACGTCGCCGAGGAGGCGTACTTCCACCACGAGCTCGGCGTCCTCGCCATCTGCGCGGGAAACCTGGAGCGGGCCCGCGCCGAGCTGGAGGCCTCCATCGGCCTGCGCGGCGCCCTCGCCGACAAGCGCGGCACGGTCGCCGGCCGCCGCGC
The DNA here is from genome assembly GCF_053589515.1 of Streptomyces sp. NPDC003327. Classification (NCBI taxonomy): domain Bacteria; kingdom Bacillati; phylum Actinomycetota; class Actinomycetes; order Kitasatosporales; family Streptomycetaceae; genus Streptomyces; species Streptomyces sp. NPDC003327. The sequence goes on from NZ_JBSFSA010000006.1 coordinate 193,139, forward strand.
GCTCGCCCTCGTCGCCGACCTCGCCGGGGAGCACACGCCCGTCACCGCCGCGCCCCGCGCCGAGGAGCCCGTCTCCCCGCCCCGCGGCACCCCGGCCCTGCGCCGCCCGACGGCCGCCCTCCCGGCCGGACCCGCGGGCGCGCCCGTACCCCCGCCCGTACCGGCCCAGGGGAAACCGAAGCCGCGGGTTCCGGCCTTTCCCGACTTCGCCGACCAGGGCCCGACGCTCATCACCCGCCCCGACACCGTCCCCGCGGCGGACGGCGGCCGCCCGAGCCTGAAGAACGGCATCCTCACCGGCGCCCGGCGCAACCTCGCCGCCGTCGGCGCGGGCGCCCTCCTGGTCGCCGTCCTCGGCACCGTCGTCACCATCGGCGCCACCTCAGGCAACGGCGACGACCCGGCCCCCCGGCACGTCACCTCCGACAGCACCGGCGACGGGAGCGGCGACGACGCTTCCGGCTCCGACGAGCCGCCCACCGAGGGCGAGGCGGGGGAGACCGGCGAGCCCGGCGAGACCGGCGAGCCCACCAGCTCGGGATCACCGAGCCCCTCCGGCTCCGACAGCGCCTCGCCGTCGTCCTCGACCGACCCCGGCCCGTCCGGCTCCGCCTCGCCCTCGGACGGCGGCCCGAGCGGCACCACCGGAGCCCCGACCCCGACGACGACCCCGTCGACCGGCGGCACCACGACCCGGCCGACCGGGCCGCGCCCCACGCCGACGCGTACGACGACGACGCCCACGGCGTCGCCGACGACCAGCCCGTCCGCCACTACGCCGACTCCGCCCACGCCCACGCCGACGCCGCCGACGACCCCGCCGACCACCAGCGGGGCCCCCGCCACCTCCGCCTCCTCCACGCTCGGGCTGCCGTCCGCCTCCGACAGCCCCAGCGCCTCGGAGTCCACCGCCTGAGCGGCCGGGCCCCGACCGGCAAGGGGACGGCCCCGGGCGCGTTCGTCGCACCCGGGGCCGTCCCCGTACCGCCGCGGCCGTCCCGTCTAGAACAGCCGCAGCTTGTCGTCCTCGATGCCCCGCAGCGCGTCGTAGTCGAGCACCACGCAGTCGATGCCGCGGTCCGTCGCCAGCACGCGCGCCTGCGGCTTGATCTCCTGCGCCGCGAAGACGCCCTTCACCGGAGCGAGGTGCGGGTCGCGGTTGAGCAGCTCCAGATAGCGGGTCAGCTGCTCGACGCCGTCGATCTCGCCGCGGCGCTTGATCTCCACCGCGACCGTCGCGCCGTCGGAGTTCCGGCAGAGGATGTCCACCGGGCCGATCGCCGTCGGGTACTCGCGCCGGATCAGCGAGTAGCCCTCGCCGAGCGTCTCGATGCGGTCGGCGAGCAGTTCCTGGAGATGGGCCTCCACGCCGTCCTTGATCAGACCCGGGTCCACACCCAGTTCGTGCGAGGAGTCGTGGAGGATCTCCTCCATCGTGATGATCAGTTTCTCGCCCGCTTTGTTGATCACGGTCCAGACGCCGGCGTCCCCGTCCGCACCCTCCTTCAGGGTGCACGGCGGGGACATCCAGTTGAGCGGTTTGTACGCCCGGTCGTCCGCGTGGATGGAGACGCTCCCGTCGGCCTTGATCAGGATCAGACGGGGTGCGGAGGGCAGGTGGGCCGTGAGCCGGCCCGCGTAGTCCACGGAGCAGCGGGCAATGACGAGACGCATGGTCCGCAACGCTACAAGACGGGCGCTCTTCTTCGCGATTCGGGCATCGTCGTGCGCCGAACACCCGTTGTATATCGGCCGGTTGTGTTCGCATTCTCCTGGTGCCGCCAGGACTGCGCGCTTACCGTGGAAGCTGGAGGTCGTCGTCCGTGCACGCTGCGTGGCGTACGTCGGTCTTCGTCCCTGCCCGCACCGACCCCGTCCGCGGGGTCGCGAGAGGAGAACCCATGTCGCTCGACGTCTCACCGGCCCTTTTGGAACAGGCCGAGCGAGGCGAGGTCGACGAAGCCGACTTCGTCGACTGCGTCCGGACCTCCCTGCCCTTCGCATGGGAGATGATCAGTTCTCTGGTGGCCCAGCTGAAGGTCGACGGCGGAGAGTTCGCCGACAACCAGACGCCGCCGCCGAATGAGCAGGCACGTGGTCAGCTGCTGCGCGCGCTCGCGAGCGATGCCATCCGTGGCTCGCTGGAGCGGCACTTCGGGGTGCGCCTCGCATTCCAGAACTGCCACCGGGTGGCGGTCTTCCCGCTGGACCCCTCGGCCGACGAGCGGCTCGCCCGTTTCACGTCCGTACGGGGCCAGCTGCTCAACCAGTCGCCGGAACTGCGCGACTGCTGAGACCGCGACCGCGAGACATGGTGCTGCCGCTCCGCATCGCGGGAGACGCGAACGGTGCGTGTCGACGCGCATCGCCGCGGAGAGATGCCGGAGCGGCGGCACGGCCCCGGCCGTACCGCCGCCACCCCCCTGAGCTCCCGCCGTGCCCCGCGGGCGTCCACGTCCCGCCGGGCCCTCAGACCAGCAGCGGCAGCACCTCGGCGCCCAGGCGCCGTACGTTCTCCTCGGTGACCGCGAGGTCGCCGGAGCCCTCCGCGAGGAGGGCGAAGCGCGTGATGCCCGTACGCTCGGCGGTCGCCGCGAGCCGGTCGGCCGCCAGCCGGGGCGTGCCCACCGGGTGCAGTCCGCACAGCAGCTCCGTGTACGCCAGGGGGTCCCGCATCGCCCGGTGCCGGCCGTCCACCGTCACATGGGCGTCGAGCCCCTGCTTCAGCCACCCCGGCATCGCCTTCACCAGCGACTCGGCCGCGTCGGCCGTTCGGTCCGCGAGCTGGGCCACCCCGGCCGAGACGTGCCCGGCGGCGACCGCGGCGATCTCGTCCGGATTCCGCCCCGCCTCACGGGCGCACCGCGTCCACGCCGCCACCATCTCCGCCTTCTCCTCGTCGCCGCAGTGCATTCCGAGCAGCATCGGCAGGCCGCGCTCGGCCGCGAGCCGCACGCTCCTCGGCGACGTGCAGGCCACCACGACCTCGGGGCCGGCGGGACCGTCGATCAGCTCGTCGGGCCGGGGCACCACGGGCACCTCGCGGAAAGCGAATCGTTCCCCCTGGGCCCCGACGCGGGGCTCGGTGAGCCAGCGGAGCAGCAGGTCGAGCGATTCGGGAAAGCCGTTCTCGTACGCGGCGAGCCCCGCACCGAAGACCTCCAGGTCCACCCAGGGGCCGCCGCGGCCGACGCCGAGCGTGAACCGGCCGCCCGAGGTGAGGTGCAGCAGCGCCGCCTGCTCGCCGAGCGACACCGGGTGCACGGTCGGCAGGACGCTCACCGCCGTCCCGACCCGCAGCCGGCGGGTGCGGCCGAGCAGCATCGCCGCCAGCGTCACGGCCGAGGGGCAGACCCCGTACGGAACGAAGTGGTGCTCGGCGAGCCAGACCGAGTCGAGCCCCGCCTCCTCGGCGACCTCGGCGGTCCGCACCGCCCGGTGCAGCGCCTCGCCCTGTCCCTGTCCCGGGAACTGTGCGGCCAGAACGAACGTACCCACGCGCATCGCCTTCTGCCTCCTCGTCGGCCGACGCGTATCTCCCCTCGCACCGGCAACAACGTCTGACACGTGCCAAAGGCAACGGCCGTTCATGAAGTTCTTGCGATTTTCGGCTAAGCCGTCCCGGGCGGGGCCCGGCGCACCGGGTCGCGGCCCGTAGGCTGGAGGGAACGGTCCGTGTTCCCCCCCCGACCCTGTGAGGTGTCCCGTGTCCCCGCGTCACAACCGCTCCCGCGGCGGTGCCAAGCCCGAGCGGCAGGACGACCACGGCGACCGGTACGGCGGCGCGCAGCGCACCGAGACCTGGCAGGGCGAGGAGTGGTTCGTCCGGCTCGTCGCCGGAGCGAGCGCACCGGGCAAGCGCTACCGCTGCCCAGGCTGCGACCAGGAGATCCCCTCCGGCGCCCCGCACGTGGTGGCCTGGCCCGAGTACGGGGGAGTGGACGACCGGCGCCACTGGCACAAGGCCTGCTGGAACGCGAAGGACCGCCGCACCAGCAGGGTGCAGCGGTCCCGCAACGCGCCTCGCCACTGAGGCCCGGGTCCCCGGAGCGGTCCGGGGCCGCTCGGCGTCAGACGTCCCGGCTGTTGAGGAGGGAGAAGGCGCCCGCGAGGGCCGCGGCCACCACGCCCAGCAGGATGAAGAGCGGCTCCCAGCCCGCCGGCCCCGAGTCGCCGAACGGCGGACGGCTGCTGTAGAGCGCGATCATCTGCGACGGGATGGCGTACGTGAACAGCCAGTCCTGGAGTGACTTCAGCGCCTCCGCGAACATGAACATGGCCGCCACCAGCGGCAGCAGCAGCACGCCGATCATCACCGTGATCGCGCCCGCGGAGTGGCGGATGACCGTGCCGATCGCCATCGACAGCAGGCCGAGCAGCGCCAGGTAGGCGCCCGCGCCGACGGTCGCCCGCAGCCACTCGGACGCCGTGGGCTCCGCCGCGTCGACCATGGCGACCTGGGCCGCCGCGACGATCGCCGCGATCACCGTGGTGATCGAGAAGACCAGCAGGAAGAAGACGATCGCCTTCGCCGTGAGCACCCGGGCCCGGCTCGGGCAGGCCGTCAGGGTCGTACGGATCATGCCCGTGCCGTACTCGGACGCGATCGTCAGCACGCCGAGCGTGATCACGCAGATCGAGGCGGGCAGCATGCCGAAGAAGCCGAAGCCGAGCGCCGACTCCTCGCCCATCGGTGCCTCTGCGGTGGAGGCGATCGCCGCGACGCCCAGCCCGATGCCGAGCATCAGCAGGATCATCACCCCCAACGTCCACATCGTCGAACGCACCGAACGGATCTTCGTCCACTCGGAGGCCAGCGCGTCACCGAGGTGCGCCCGGCGGACCGGGATGGGGGAGACGTAGCCCTGCGGGGCGTGGTGGAACGGGGCGGGGGCGGTCATCGGGCGTCCTTGGGGGTGTCGCTCGGCTGCTGCGGGGAGGCGTACGGGTTCTGTCCGGGCGGCGGCGGGGCGTACCAGCCCTGCTGCGGCACCTCGGGCGCCATCGGCTGCTGCGGCGGCAGCCCGTACCCCGGCTGGCCCGGCTGCACGGGCGGCTGGAGGTGGGCGAGCCGGTCGTCGGTGGAGCGGTAGTCCACGGCGCCCTGCGTCAGGCGCATGTACGCCTCCTCCAGGGACGCCTGGTGCGGCGAGAGCTCCCACAGCCGCACGTCCGCGCCGTGCGCCAGGTCGCTGATCCTCGGCAGCGGCAGCCCGGTCACCCGCAGCGCCCCGTCCGGCTCGGACAGCACCTGGCCGCCCGCCTCCGTGAGCGCCGCCGTCAGCTTCTCGCGCTGACCCGGCTCCGTCTCCGGCGTCCGCACCCGGGCGAAGTCCGCGGAGTTCGCCGAGATGAAGTCCTTGACCGGCATGTCGGAGAGCAGCTGGCCGCGGCCGATCACGATGAGGTGGTCGGCCGTGAGCGCCATCTCGCTCATCAGGTGGCTGGAGACGAAGACCGTACGGCCCTCGGCGGCCAGCTTCTTCATCAGGTTCCGCACCCAGAGGATGCCCTCGGGGTCCAGGCCGTTGACCGGCTCGTCGAAGAGCAGCACCTGCGGGTCGCCGAGGAGCGCCGCCGCGATGCCGAGCCGCTGGCCCATGCCGAGCGAGAAGCCGTTCGACCGGCGCTTGGCGACGTCCTGGAGACCGACCACGCCGAGCACCTCGTCGACCCGCTGGGCCGGGATGCCGGCCAGCTGCGCCAGCGACAGGAGGTGGCTGCGCGCGCTCCGCCCGCCGTGCACCGCCTTGGCGTCGAGGAGCGCGCCGACCTGGCGGGGCGCGTTCGGCAGCTGCCGGAACGGGTGGCCGCCGATGGTGACGTGCCCCGCGGTCGGCCGGTCGAGGCCGAGGATCATGCGCATGGTCGTCGACTTGCCGGAGCCGTTCGGCCCCAGGAACCCGGTGACCACGCCGGGCCTCACCTGGAAGGAAAGGTTGTACACGGCCGTCTTGGCGCCGTAGCGCTTCGTCAGGCCGACTGCCTCGATCATTCTCCAGCCCCATCGACAGGTCGGTCGCATCCATGTCGGGGCGTGGCGGCCGTCGGCCGGAGCCCCCCGTATGACGTAGGAGCTTATCCAGCCATTGACGGTTCCGGCGAAGCGGTAAAAGAAGTTCAGGGAAGGATCAGGGGCGTTTCCCGGGGTGCGCCGGGGCCGCCCCCGAGAAAAACGGAATCAGGCGTCCCGCTTCTTCAGGACCAGATAACCGCCGACGAGCGAGGCCGCCACCCACAGCACCATGATCCCGAGCCCGCCCCAGGGACCGTACGGCGCCTTCTCCGAGCCCAGCGCGTCCGGTACCACCTGCATGATCTTCGAGCCGGCCTGGTCGGGGAAGTACCGGGCCACCTCCTTGGCCTTCGGCACCGCGGACAGGATCTGCGAGACCAGGAAGAAGAACGGCACCAGGATGCCGAGCGACAGCATCGAGGAGCGCAGCATCGTCGCCACGCCCATCGAGAAGACCGCGATCAGACCCATGTAGAGCCCGCCGCCGACCACCGCGCGCAGCACGTTGTCCGCGCCGATCGTCGTCCGGTGCTCCCCGAGCAGCGCCTGACCGAGGAAGAACGACAGGAAGCTCGTCGCGAGGCCGACGACCAGCGCCAGCGTCCCCGCGACCGCGATCTTCGAGAAGAGGAACGTCGCCCGCTGCGGCACCGCCGCGAGGGAGGTGCGGATCATCCCCGACGAGTACTCGGTGCCGACCACCAGGACGCCGAACACCACCATCGCCAGCTGGCCGAGCACCATCCCCGAGAAGCTCACGAACGTCGGGTCGAAGGTGGCCCGCTCCAGCTCGGAGAGGTCGCCGAAGGTCGACCTCAGCAGCGCGGACAGCGCCGCGCCCATCGCCACCGTCACCAGGAAGGCGCTCGCCAGGGTCCAGATCGTCGACGCGACCGACCGGATCTTCGTCCACTCCGACCGGAGGACCGCGGACACCGCTGCCATCGTTCAGGCTCCCTCGACGTTCTCGCCGGACGTGCTGCCCCACCGCGGCCCCGCGGCGACCCCGCCCCGCCCCGCCGCGCCCCCCACGTCCGTGCCGTGCGCGTGGTACTCCACCGCCCCCGCCGTCATCCGCATGAACGCCTCCTCCAGGGAGGCGCGCTGGGCGCTCAGCTCGTGCAGCACCAGCCGGTGCCCGGCGGCCAGTTCGCCCAGCTCATCGGTGGTCGCCCCGTCGACCTCCAGGGAGCCGTCGCCCGCCTCCACGACCGTGAAGCCGCCCGCGTACAGGGCGTCCCGCAGCTGCTCCCGCTGCGGCGAGCGCAGCTGTACATAACTCCGGGAATTCCGCTGGATGAAATCGGCCATCGTCGTGTCCGCGAGCAGCTTTCCCTGCCCGATCACGATCAGATGATCAGCCGTCAGCGCCATTTCACTCATGAGATGGCTGGAAACGAAGATCGTCCGGCCCTCCGCGGCGAGCGCCTTCATCAGATTGCGGATCCAGTGAATTCCCTCGGGGTCCAGACCATTGACGGGTTCGTCGAACATGAGGATCTCCGGATCACCGAGCAGCGCGGAGGCGATTCCGAGCCGCTGCCCCATGCCGAGCGAGAAACCCTTCGACTTCTTCCGCGCGACCGCCGTCAGACCCACCAGGTCGAGCACCTCGCCCACCCGCCGCTCCGGGATGCGGTTCGACTGGGCGAGACAGAGCAGGTTGTTGTACGCGGAGCGGCCGCCGTGCATCGCCTTGGCGTCCAGCAGCGCCCCGATGTACTTCAGCGGCTCGTCCAGCTCGCGGTAGTGCCGGCCGTCGATCCGGACCGTCCCGCTGGTCGGGTTGTCCAGGTCGAGCATCATGCGCATCGTCGTCGACTTGCCCGCCCCGTTCGGCCCGAGGAAGCCGGTGATCATGCCCGGCCGGACCTGGAAGGAGAGGCGGTCCACCGCCGTCCTCGCCCCGAACCTCTTCGTCAGGCCATCGAGCTCGATCATGCGCACCAACCTAAGGGCACGCGAAACCCCCCGCCACCGGAGTGACGGGGGGCCGTGCCGCGGGGCGTCCGCGGGTGACCGGGCCTCAGCGGGGGACCGGCCTCAGCGCGTGACCGGGCCTCAGCGCGTGACCGGGCCTCAGCGGGTCTGCTGGGCCGGGACGCCGGCCGTGCGCTCGTCGTCGATCGGCGAACCGGCCGCGGCGACCGCGGCACCCGTGAGGGTCGCCAGCATCTCGCGGACGTTGGTCAGCTGCGCGTTGATCGAGTCGCGGCGGTTCGTCAGCGCCGCGAGCTCGCGCTCCGATTCCGAGCGGATCCGGTCGGCCTTGGCGTTCGCGTCGGCCACGATGTCCTCGGCCTGGCGCTGCGCGGTCTCCACCGTCTGACGGGCCCGGCGCTCCGCGTCCGTCCGCAGCTTCTCGGCCTCCAGGCGGAGCTGCTCCGCGCGGTGCTCGATCTCCGCGAGGCGCTTCTCGGCCTTGGCCTGACGCGAGGCCAGGTCGCGCTCCGACTGCTCCCGGCGCTTGGCCAGGTTGGTCTCGAAGTCCGCGGCGGCCTGGGCGGCCTTGGCGCGGGTCTCCTCGAAGAGGGCGTCCGCCTCCTCGCGCTTCGACTGCGCGTCCTTCTGGGCCTCGGCGCGCAGCGAGTTGGCCTCGCCCTGCGCCTTCTCCACGATCCGGACGCCCTCGTCCTCCGCCTTCGCCTTGCGCTCCGCCGCGAACGACTCCGCGTCGTTGCGCACCTGCTGGGCGGCCGACTCGGCCAGCTCGCGGTGCTGCTCGGCGGCCCGACGGGCCTCCTCGCGCAGGTCCTTCGCCTCCTCCTCGGCAAGGCGGAGGATCTTCTCGACGCGCGCGCCGAGGCCGGCGTACGACGGCTCGGCATCGCTCACCTGCGCCTGGGCGTTCTGCGTCTCGAGGTGGAGTTCCTCGATGCGCTTCTCCAGAGAGGTGATTCGGGCCAGAGCACTGTCACGGTCGGCGACGAGCTTGGTAATGCGGTCGTCCACCTGACCGCGGTCGTAACCACGCCGCACGAGCTCGAAGCCGAAGGGGGAGGAAGTGTCGCTCATGGGGTTCCTGTCGAATGAGACCGGTGAGGTGTTAGAGGGAATCCTAGGGGTCGAAGCGGCGTGTCATCGAGCGTATGCCCGTTTGATCGGGAGAATGTCCAGCCTTTTGAGTGGCTAGCCGTCCTGGGACTTGCCACTCGAACGAGTGGACCCCGCGGATGCCCCGGCCTTGGCGCCCACCGAGCCCGAGGACTTCGTCGCCGACGGCGTCTCGAAAGACTCCAACGCCTCCAGTACGTCCTGGACACGGGAGATCTCGGCATTGATGTCCTTGCGGCGGCGCGTCAGCACCTCCAGCTCCCGCGTGCCCTCCTCGACGAGCCGCGCGGCCTCGGCCTCCGCCTCCGCCTTCACCTTCTCCGCCTCGGCGATGAGCGAGGCCTTCTTCTGCTCGGCCTCCTTCAGGAGCGCGTCGGCCTTCCTGACCGCCGCGATCCGGACCTTGCTCGCCTCCGAACTCGCTTCCGACACCAGCTCCTTGGCCTTCTCCTCGGCCTCGGCCCGCTGCTCCTCCGCGGCCTTCACCAGCTTGTCGACCCGCTCGCCGGCCGTCTTCATCTGCTCGGCCGTCTCGCGCCGCGCCCGGTCGTGCAGCTCCTCGATCTCGCCCTCGATCCGGCCCCGCAGCTCCTCGGCCCGCTCCCTTATGGCGGTCGCGTCGCTGCGCGCTCCGACCAGCAGCTCGTCCGCGTCCGTACGGGCCTTCTCGACCAGCGAGTTGCCCTCCACGGTCGCCTCCGCGACGATCCGCTCGGCCTCCTTGCGGGCCGCACCGACCATCGTGTCCGCCTGCGACTCCGCCTCGGTGGTGGCGCGCAGCGCCTCCTCCCGGGCCTTGGAGATGAGCTGGTCGGCCTGCTCGGCCGCGTCGGAACGCTTCCGCGCCCCGGCCTCGCGCGCCTCGTCGAGCGTCCGGTCCGCCTCGGCGCGGGCCTCCGCCCGCATCTGCTCGGCCGCGGCGGCGGCCTCCGCCTTCACCTTCTCCGACGCGGTACGGATGCGCTCCGCGTCCCGCAGCGCCTCGGCGATCGCCTCGTTGCCCTCGGCCCGCAGCCGCTCGGCCTCCTCGGCGGCGGCACCGACGGTCCGCTCGGCCTCGGAACGGGCGTCCGCCGTGACCGAGTCGGCCAGCTCCCCGGCCTCCTCCGTGATCCGGCCGGCCTCGGCCGTCGCCTCCGCGACGAGCGCGTCGGCCTGCTCGGCGGCGTCGGTACGCCGCTTGTCGGCGGCCTGCCGCGCCTCGTCGAGGATCCGCTCCGCGTCCGCGAGGGCCGCGGTGCGCAGCGCCTCGGCGTGTGCCTCGCCGTCCGCCCTGACCTGCTCGGCCAGCGCGAGCGTCTCCGCCGCCTCGGCCGCGATCCGCTCGGCCTCGGCGGTCGCCTCGCCGACGAGGGTGTCGGCCTGCTCGGCCGCGTCGGTACGCCGCTTGTCGGCGGCCTGCCGCGCCTCGTCGAGGACCTGCTCGCCCTCGGCGCGGGCCTCCGCCCGCAGCGCCTCCGCCTGCGCCTCGCCGTCGGCCCTCGCCTGCTCGGCGAGCCGGTGCAGCTCGGCCGCCTCGGCGGCGATCCGCTCCGCCTCCGCGCGGGCCCCGCCCACCGTCGACTCGGCGCGCTCGGCCGCCTCCGACCGGATGCGGTTCGCGTCCTCGCGGGCGTCGGCGCGGGTGCGGGCCGCGTCCTGCTCGGCCGAGGCCAGCGAGTCCGTCACCTCCGTCCGTACCCGCTGGGCGTACTCGGCGGTGTCCGCGCGCAGCTTCTCCGACTCGGCGATCGCGTCCGCGACCGTCCGCTCGGCCAGTGCCTTCGCCGCCTCCGACTCCTCCTGGGCGCGCTCCCGGACCCGGGCCGCGTCCGCCGAGGCCCGCTCCCGCTCCTCGTACGCGTCGGCGCGGACCCGGTCCGCCTCCTCCTGCGCCTCCGTGCGCGTGCGCTCGGCCGCGTGCTCGGCGGCGGACCGCAGCCCGGTGATCTCCTCCTCGGCCTGCTCCCGCAGACCGGCCACCGAGTCCCGCACCTCCTGGGCGGTGTGCTCGGCCGCGGCGACCATCTCGGTCGCGCGCGCGTCCGCCTCCTCGACCAGGCGGTGCGCCTCGGCCTGCGCCTCCTCGACCCGCTTGCGGGCGGCGGCGAGCAGCTCCTCCGACTGCTCGCGGGCGACCTCGCGCTCCCGGCCCGCCTCGGACCGCGCCGACTCCAGGGTCTCCTCGGCCTCCCGGCGCCGCCGGTTGGCCTCCTCCTGCGCGGCGGCGAGCGCCTCGGCGGCCTCGGCGGCGACCCGCTCGGCCGCCGAGGCGGCCTCGGCCCGCACCCGGTCGGCCGTCTCCTGGGCCTCCGACCGGAGCCGCTCGGCCTCCTCGGCGGCCTCCGTGCGCAGCCGTACCGCCGCCGACTCGGCCTCGGTACGGGCGGTGGCGGCGTCCGACGCGGCCTCGGCGCGCAGCCGCTCGGCCTCCTGCTCGGCCTGCTCCTGGAGCGTACGGATGCGCTCGGCGGCCTCGGTCCGCTGCCGCTCCGTGTCCTCGGCGGCCTCGCGCCGCATCTGCTCGCTCTCGGCGCGCGCCTCGGCCAGCTCCTCGCCCGCGGCCGTCAGCTTGGTCTCGGCCTCCGTGTGGAGCCGGGTCAGCTCGGCGGCGGCCTCCGCGCGGCGGGCCTCCGCGGCCCGCTCGGCGTCGGCGCGCAGCTCGGCCGCGGCCTTCTCGGCGGCGTCCTTGACGGACTCGGCCTGCTCCTCGGCCTCGGCGCGCAGCCGCTCCGCCTCGGCGCGGGTGCGCTCCAGGGTCTCCTCGGCCTGGGCGCGGAGCGTCTGGGCCCGCTCCATCGCCTCCGACTTGACCCGCTCGCTCTCGGCGCCGGCCTTGGCGCGCAGCTCGTCGGCGTCCGTACGGGCCTTGGTGAGCAGTTCCTCGGCGGTCCTGGCCGCCTCCTCGATCTGCTGGACGGCCTCGCGGCGGGCCTCGCCGCGGATGCGCTCGCCCTCGTCGATCGCCTCGGCGCGCAGCTGCTCGGCCTCGCCGCGCAGCCGGCGTGCCTCCTCCTGCAGCTCGACCGTCTTGGCCCGGTACTCCTTGGTGTCGTCCTTCGCCGAGCCGAGCAGCTCGTCGGCCTGCTCCTCGGCCTGGGTGCGGAGCCGGTCGGCCTCGGTCTCGGCCTCGCGGCGGATCCGCTCGGCCTCCTCGGAGGCCTTGCGGGTGGTCTCGCGGGCGTCCTCGGAGGCCTTGGTGAGGATCTCCTCGGCGTTCCGCGCGGCCTTGGCGAGGGCGGCGGCGGAGTCCTCGGCGGCGGCCGACAGGGCCTTCTCCGAGGCCTCGGTGACCAGCTTCTCGGCGTGGGCGGTGGCCTCGCGGAGCTTCTCCTCGGCCTCCGCCTTGAGGGCCTCGGCCTCCTTGGTGGCCTCGCCGACGAGCCGGGCGATCTCCGTCTTGGCGGTCCGGGTGCGCTGCTCGTTGACGGACTCGGCGGAGGCGAGCTGCCGGGCGGCCGCCTCCTTGGCCTCGGTGAGGGTCTTCTCGGCCTCGGCGCGGGCCTGCCGGAGCCTCTCCTCGGCCTCCTGCATCCGCTGCTCGGCGGCGCGGGAGACCTCGGTGGCCTGGCGGCGGGCCTGGTCGGTCTCGGCGGTCGTGGTCGAGCGCAGCTGCTCGGCGTGGCTCGTGGCCTCCTGGGCCTGGGTGGAGGCGGCGGCGATGAGCCGCTCGGCGTCCTTGCGGGCGCGCAGCAGAATCGCTTCGGCCTCGGCGCGGGCGGCCTGGGCCTCGGCGCCGACGCGCCGGCTTGTCTCCTCGGCGAGGCGGGCGGCCTCGGCGCGGGCGGCGGCGAGCGACTGCTCGGCCTCCGCGCGGGACTCCTCCATCAGCCGGCGGGCCTGGGACTCGGTACGGGCGCGCAGCTGCTCGGCCCAGGCGACGTTCTCGTTGACGTGCGCCTCGACGGTCTGGCGGCGCTCGTTCAGCTCCTGGTCGAGCTGCTGGCGGCGCTGCACGGCCTCGTTGTGCAGTTCGGCCTGGAGCCGCGCCTGGTGCTCCGCGTGCTCCTGGAGGATGCGCTGGGTCTGGGCGCGGGCGTCGCGCAGCTCGCGCTCGGCGTCCTGGCGGAGCTGTTCGGCCTGCGCCTGGGCGTTGCGCAGCAGCTGCTCGGCCTGGTATCCGATGTCCGCGCTGTCGTACGCGGGCCGGGACGCGATGGCTCGGCGCGCCTCGTGGAGCTTGGCCCGCAGGACCTCGACCTGGTAACCGAGGTCCTCGGCGTGCTGGACGGCCTTCTCGCGCTCGGTCTTCAGCCGGTCCATCTCGGCTTCGAACCTGGCGAGATGGTCGTCTTCAGCTCGGTGGCTCTCCTGGCGTTCGTAGCCCCGCACTGCGCGGTCCCATCCTTCCCCGAGCTCTCCGAGCATGGGGAGACCCCAACCCTGCTCGCACTCCAACGAGCCCGTCCCCTCGGCCGAGGACGGACCCCCGGGGAATCGTGGCAGATCGGACGACCCCGACATCCCGACTTCGGTGCCGCACGGAGCGGCCCCGACCGGCCCCGGCCCGGAGTCGCCCACTCTACCGGGCCAGGAATCCGGAGGTCAGTGCTCCACTGAGGAGTGGTCAGCCGACGGCTCGGCGGAGGTGACCAGTTCGGTGAGGACGCCGTGGCAGTCCTTGGGGTGCAGGAAGGTGATCCGGGAGCCCATGGAGCCGATCCGCGGCTCGTCGTAGAGGACGCGCACGCCCTTGGAGCGGACGGCCTCGGCGTCGCCGTCGACGTCCGCCGTGCCGAAGGCGATGTGGTGCACGCCCTCGCCGTTCTTCGCCAGCCACTTGCCCACCGCGGAGTCCTCGCGGGTGGGCTCCAGGAGCTGGAGGTAGGAGGCTCCGCCGTCGTCGGTGGAGTTGATCTTGAGCATGGCCTCGCGGACGCCCTGCTCCTCGTTGACCTCGGAGTGGAAGACCTCGAAACCGTACGTGGCACGGTAGAACTCGACGGTCTTGTCCAGGTCGAAGCAGGCGATCCCGATGTGGTCGATACGCGTCAGCATTTCTCCAGTGCACCGCCGGTGCGCCGGTTACGCAACGTGCGCGCCGTCACACCGTCCGGCCGGTGACCGGGTGCGTCGGCCGTCAGTACATTGGCGGTAAACCCTCGTTCACTTCTCATCCCAAGGGGCTGTGCCTCATGTCTGGAACGACCGGTACCACCTCAGTGATCGTCGCGGGCGCCCGCACGCCCATGGGTCGCCTGCTCGGCTCGCTCAAGTCCTTCTCGGGCGCGGACCTCGGCGGTTTCGCGATCAAGGCCGCCCTCGACCGCGCGGGCATCGGCGGAGACCAGGTGCAGTACGTGATCATGGGCCAGGTGCTCCAGGCGGGCGCCGGGCAGATCCCCGCCCGCCAGGCCGCCGTCAAGGCCGGCATCCCCATGAGCGTCCCGGCCCTCACCATCAACAAGGTGTGTCTGTCCGGCCTCGACGCCATCGCCCTCGCCGACCAGCTCATCCGCGCGGGTGAGTTCGACGTCGTCGTCGCCGGCGGCCAGGAGTCGATGACCAACGCGCCGCACCTGCTGCCGAAGTCCCGCGAGGGCTACAAGTACGGCGCGATCGAGATGCTCGACGCGATGGCGTACGACGGCCTCACCGACTCCTTCGAGGGCATCGCCATGGGCGAGTCCACCGAGAAGCACAACACGCGCCTCGGCATCGGCCGCGAGGTGCAGGACGAGCTCGCCGCCCTCTCGCACCAGCGCGCCGCCGCCGCCCAGAAGAACGGCATCTTCGAGGCCGAGATCACCCCGGTCGAGATCCCGCAGCGCAAGGGCGAGCCCGTCGTCTTCGCGAAGGACGAGGGCATCCGCGCCGAGACCACCGCCGAGTCCCTCGGCAAGCTCCGCCCGGCCTTCGCCAAGGACGGCACGATCACCGCGGGCACGGCCTCGCAGATCTCCGACGGCGCCGCCGCCGTGGTCGTCATGAGCAAGGCCAAGGCGCAGGAGCTGGGCCTGGAGTGGATCGCCGAGATCGGCGCCCACGGCAACGTCGCGGGCCCCGACAACTCCCTCCAGTCGCAGCCGTCCAACGCGATCCTGCACGCCCTCAAGAAGGAGGGCCTGACCGTCGAGGACCTCGACCTGATCGAGATCAACGAGGCCTTCGCCGCCGTCTCGCACCAGTCCATGAAGGACCTGGGCGTGTCGCCGGAAAAGGTGAACGTCAACGGCGGCGCCATCGCCCTCGGCCACCCGATCGGCATGTCCGGCGCCCGCCTGGTGCTCCACCTCGCCCTGGAGCTGAAGCGGCGCGGCGGCGGCGTCGGCGCGGCCGCCCTGTGCGGTGGTGGCGGCCAGGGCGACGCGCTGATCGTGCGCGTGGCCGGCAAGTAAGACAACCGACCGAGGAGCAGCGCAGATGGTGGATGTCCCCGAGCTCGTCGCCCAGGCGCGGGAGGGCAGGCCGCGGGCCGTGGCCCGGCTGATCTCGCTGGTGGAGGGGGCCTCGCCCCAGCTGCGCGAGGTGATGGCGGCGCTGGCCCCGCTCACGGGCGGCGCCTACGTGGTGGGTCTGACGGGTTCGCCGGGCGTGGGCAAGTCCACCTCGACCTCCGCACTGGTCTCCGCGTACCGCAGGGCGGGCAGGCGGGTCGGCGTCCTGGCCGTCGACCCGTCGTCCCCGTTCAGCGGGGGCGCGCTCCTCGGTGACCGGGTCCGGATGTCCGAGCACGCCTCGGACCCGGGCGTGTACATCCGCTCGATGGCCACCCGCGGCCATCTGGGCGGTCTGGCCTGGTCCGCCCCGCAGGCGATCCGCGTCCTCGACGCGGCCGGCTGCGAGGTGATCCTGGTCGAGACGGTCGGCGTCGGCCAGTCGGAGGTGGAGATCGCCTCCCAGGCCGACACCTCGGTCGTCCTGCTCGCGCCCGGCATGGGCGACGGCATCCAGGCCGCGAAGGCGGGCATCCTGGAGATCGGCGACGTGTACGTGGTGAACAAGGCGGACCGGGACGGGGCCGACGCCACCGCCCGGGAGCTGAACCACATGCTGGGCCTCGGCGAGGCGCGCGCGGCGGGCGACTGGCGGCCGCCGATCGTGAAGACGGTCGCGGCGCGCGGCGAGGGCGTCGACGAGGTCGTGGAGGCCCTGGAGAAGCACCGGGCCTGGATGGAGGAGCACGGGGTGCTGGCGGAGCGCCGCCGGGCCCGTGCGGCGCGCGAGGTCGAGACGATCACGATCACGGCCCTGCGGGAGCGGATCGGCGATCTGCGCGGCGACCGGCGGCTCGACGCCCTCGCGGAGCGGATCACCGCGGGCGAGCTCGACCCGTACGCGGCCTCGGACGAGCTGGTCGCGAGCCTGACGGGCAACTGACCCGGCGCGGCGGTCCGCGCACGCGAGAGGGGCCTCCCCGGTACCGGCCGGGGAGGCCCCTCTCGTCGTGGCGCAACGCCGTACGGGCCCCGCCCTACGGCTTGCCGCGGCGGCCGCGCAGCTGTTCGGCGACCGGCTTGAGCGAGGCGTGGAGGCCGCCGAGGGCCTCGTCGCCGATCTGGTCGATGAAGTGCTTGCGCACCGACTCGACGTGGTGCGGGGCGACGCGGCGCATGGTCTCCATGCCCGCGTCCGTCAGGACGGCGTAGAGGCCGCGCCGGTCCGACTCGCAGTTGACGCGCTGGACGAGGCCGGCGTTCTCCATCCGCGTGATCTGGTGGGAGAGCCGGCTCTTGGACTGCAGCGTGGCCGCCGCGAGGTCGCTCATCCGCAGGCGTCGCTCCGCCGACTCCGAGAGGTTCACGAGGATCTCGTAGTCGTTCATCGTCAGGCCGAAGGGCTGGAGGTCCTTCTCCAGCTGGTACGTCAGCATTCTGTTGACGTCCAGGAAGGTGCGCCAGGCGCACTGCTCGGCGTCGCTGAGCCAGGGGGTGGCCGTCTCGGTCTCCATATATGGATTCTACCTAAGAAGTTGAATTCTTGACGAAATCTGGGAGTGTGACACGGGGCACCCGCGGCCCCGACGCAGGTGCAGGCGTTCGACGGGCGTCACACTCCGCAGATTACCGTTCACAGCCCGAAGCGACGCTGGAGGTCACCGAGCTGTCCGGGAAGGCGCGGTACCGAGCCTAGGGGACCCTGGCCGGAACCGTGCGCTCCATGGCCTCCGGGAACCCCCGCCTCCGCCGGCACCCCACCGATGCTCCGGTCCGGCATCAGCAGCTCCGTCGACTGCAGCAGCACCGTCCCCGCCCCGACGAACTCGAACTGGTGCTCCTCGCCCGAGGTGCCCCCGATGCCGGTCAGCGCCCGCACCCCGCCCATCACACCCGTCATGTAGCCGTGGTCGTAGTGGTGGCACGGGGAGGGGCAGTCCGCCCAGCCGACCAGCGCCTGCGGGTCCACCCGCAGTGGGGGCTCCATGAAGACCACCGGGCCGTTCGACGCCGCCACGAACTTCCCCGTGCCGATCAGCGTCACGAAGCCCGGCACGATCGACTGCTTCAGCGCCAGCGTCGGCTGGTACGCCAGCAGGTTCCCCGAGCGGATCGTCAGGTTGCCGTCGTCCAGGTCGTACGAGTTCACGTCGAACGCCCGGTCCGCGAGCAGCATCTTCCCGCTGCCCTCCGCCACCACCCAGTCGCCGGCGTGCAGCGGCGAGTGGAACGACGTCCGCACCAGCCGGTCGAGCCGGCCGTGACCGATGCCGTTGAAGTCGATCCGCCCGTAGTAGGCGATCATCTTCCCCTTCTGCAGGAACCACTGGGAGCCCTTGAGCTCCACGCAGAAGGTGTACGGGTTCACGTTGTCGTCCGACGGCAGGGTCGTCGGATCGTGGATGACCGGGGTGCTCACAGCTTCTCCTCCGAGGCCTGGACGTACACCGCTCCGCGGCCGCTCAGCTCCAGCTGGAACGCCTCGCCCGAGCCGCGGCCCACCATGTCGCGCCAGCCCAGCGCGGTGGAGAGCTTGTTCCGCACGTCGCCGTGGTGGGCCACGTACGCCTGCGGGTCCACGTGGACCGGACGGTCCGGGGTGATCGGCAGTTCGACGACTCCGCCGTGCGCCATGACGGCCACCGAGCCGTGGCCCCTGAGCGTCGTCGTGAAGAGGCCCTGGCCGGTGACCTGGCCGCGCACCATGCCCATGACGCCGCCCCGGGAGCCCAGGAACATCGTGCCCTGCTCCAGGGTGCCGTCGAAGGCGAGGAGCCGGTCCGCCTCCACGTACAGGGTGTCGCCGGTGAGGGCGATGACCTGGATGTGGTGGCCGCCGTGACCGAACATCACGGTGCCGCTGCCCTCGACCGTCATCAGCGGGGTCGCCTCGCCCGCCACCCGGCGGCCGATCATCGACATCAGGCCGCCCTGGCCGCCCGCCATGTTCGGCGTGAAAGTGACGTCGCCCCGGTAGGCCAGCATCGCGCCACGCTGGCTGAAGAGGCGCTGCCCGGGGATCAGGGTCGCCTCGACCATCTTCGAGTTGATCTCGCGGAACGGCATCAGACGTCGCCCCCGATGGTGTTGCGCTCGCTCGGCTGCACGTACACGAGCCCGTCGCCCTCGAAGCGGATCTGGAAGGCCTCGCCGCCGCCCTCGCCCATCAGGGTGCGGAAGGTCACACCCGACTGGAAGTGCTGCTGGAGGTTGCCCTGGTGGGCGATGTACGCGCCGGGGTCGACCTGGAGCGGGTACTGCGGGGTCACCCGGAGCACCACCGCCGGGCCGTCGGACATGATCGCCGCCTGGCCCGTGCCCTCGACGGTCGTCGTGAAGAGGCCGTTCCCGGTGGCCCCGCCGCGCAGACCCGTGAAGGTGGTGCCCGTGCGCAGCCCGGCGTCGGTGCAGAGCAGATTGCTCGCCTCGACCCAGAGCTTGTCGCCGTGCAGCGCGACGAGGTTGATCTCGGAGGCCCGGTCGGCGAACCAGCAGGTCCCCTGGCCGCGTACCTCCATCACCTCCATCTGCTCACCCGTGAGCCGGCGGGTGACCATGCCCCGCAGGCCCTCACCGCCGCCACTCATCTTCTTGAACGCCATCTGGCCGTCATAGGCGACCATCGAGCCGTTCTTCGCCTTGACGGCGTCGCCGGTCATCGAGACGGCGAGCACCTTGCTGCCTTGGAGTCGGAACGTTGCCACCCCAGGAAGGTACTGGCCCCCCGGATAAAGAGACAGCAAAGTCGGCGTGCACAATGTACGGGCCCGCCCTTGTGCATCCGTTCACAAGATCGAACGAAGGTGACCCCCTCCGTGGACATCAAGACCGCTTCCTCCCTCCACCGGCTCCGGCTCGTCTCCGCGCCCGAGGCCGTCTCGTTCCTGCTCCTGCTGGTCTGCTCGGTGCTGAAGCGGACCACGGACTTCAACGCGGTGCCGGTCATGGGCGCGGTCCACGGCGCGCTGTTCGTCCTCTACGTCCTCTTCTGGCTCGACGCCTGGAACCGCACCAAGTGGAGCTTCGGCACCGCCGCCCTCTACTTCGTCCTCTCCGTCCTGCCGTTCGGCGGCTTCTACGCGGAGCGGAAGCTGAAGCGCGAGGCCGCCGACGCCGTCATCGCCTCCCGCGCGCGGGCGGAGCGGGCCGAGGGCGCGGTGAAGGCGTGATCGTCGCGTTCTCGGTGACCCCGCTCGGCGTGGGGGAGGAGGTCGGCGCGTACGTGGCCGACGCCGTCCGCGTCGTCCGCGAGTCCGGCCTGCCGAACCGCACCGACGCCATGTTCACCTCGGTCGAGGGCGAGTGGGACGAGGTCATGGACGTCGTCAAGCGGGCCGTCGCCGCCGTCGAGGCACGCGCGCCGCGCGTCTCCCTCGTCCTCAAGGCCGACATCCGCCCCGGTGTGACCGACGGCCTGACCTCCAAGGTCGAGACGGTCGAGCGCCACCTCGGCGCCTGACCCCCTCCTGCGCCGACCCGCGAGGCGCTCCGCGCGCCCCTCACGAAGCCCCCGGCCCCGCCGCCGGGGGCTTTTGCGCACCCCGGGTGCGAGCGGCCGCCCAAGATCGGCTACCGTGCTCCTTGAGCAGTCGCTCAAAACTGCGGAAGGTCCCGGTCGTCGCCGGGCTCCGGTGACTCCACGGGGGAGCGCCACCGGGCCACGGCGACGACCGGTCCGCGGGGCCGGGGGGTACGGGCCGGGGGGTACGGCCGGGGCACGGGCAAGCCGGGGGTACGGGCATGGGCCGGGACACCAAGGAGAAGCTGCTCGACGGCGCCCTGCGCACCCTCGTCGAGCAGGGCGTCGCCAAGGCCTCCGCCCGCGCCGTCGCCACCGCCGCCGGAGTCAACCAGGCCCTCGTCTTCTACCACTTCGGCTCCGTCGACGAGCTGCTCGCCGCCGCCTGCCGCCGCGGCGCCGAACAGCGGGTCGCCCGCCACCGTGCACGGCTCCAGGCGGTCACCAGCCTCTCCGAGCTCCTCGCCTTCGGGCGCGAGATGCACACCGAGGAGCGGGACGCCGGCCACGTCGCCGTCCTCGGCCAGCTGCTCGCCGGGGCGCAGGACCACCCGGTGCTCGGCCGGGCCACCGCCGACGGGCTCGACCTCTGGGTCGTCGAGATCGAGCGGGTCCTCACCCGGGTCCTCGCCGGAACCCCGCTCGACGGCCTCGCCGACCCGGCCGGGCTCGCCCGCGCGGTCGCCGCCTCCTTCGTCGGCCTCGAACTGTACGAGGGCGTCGACCCGGACGGGGCCTCCGCCGCCCTCGGGGCGCTGGAACAGCTCGCGGCGCTGATGGCCGCCCTGGAGGAGCTGAACCCGGTCGCCCGAAAGGCCGTCACCTACGCCCTGCGCCGTACCCGCTAAAAACGCTCACTCGGACGACTCCAGTCGACACGCCGTTGGTTGTCCCCTTTTGTTGGGGTATCGACCCGTTCGACGACAGCTGGAGGCACCGTGCGGCCGGGAGGCTACGACTACGACACCTACAGCCGACTCGCCGGTCCCCTCACGGAGCCGGATCCGGCGGCGTACAAGGTGCAGTACCGGAGTCTGCTCGCGAAGGAGCCGCACCGCATACGCGCCGTCCTCCTCATGGGCCTCGCGCCGGTCCTCTCGGCGGTGCTCCTCGCCTATCTCGTCTGGCCCACCCACTGGACCGTCCGCGAGGGCGGCGACCTCTGGCTCGTCCGCTTCGACAAGGTCATGCTCGTGTCGATCGGCCTCATCTGCTTCTTCATGCTGGTGAACGTCGCCTCGATCGCCCACGCCACGATGGTCGCCCGTGACCCGATACCCGTCCGCCCCGAGCCCGGCACCCGCGTCGCCTTCCTCACCACCTACGTACCGGGCAAGGAACCCCTCACCATGGTCCGCGGCACCCTGGAGGGCGCCGTCCGGCTGCGGCACGACGGGCTCCTGGACGTCTGGCTCCTCGACGAGGGCGACTCGCCCGAGGCCAAGGCGCTCTGCGCCGAACTCGGCGTCCGCCACTTCACCCGCGCTGGCGTCCCCGAGTGGAACCGCCCCAAGGGCCCCCACCGCGCCAGGACCAAACACGGCAACTACAACGCATGGATCGCGCGCTACGGCGACGACTACGACTTCTTCGCCTCCGTCGACACCGACCACGTCCCGCTCCCCAACTTCCTGGAGCGGACGCTCGGCTACTTCCGCGACCCCGACACCGCCTTCGTCGTCGGACCGCAGGTCTACGGCAACTACGCCGGCGCCGTCACCAAGGCCGCCGAGTCGCAGCAGTTCCTCTTCCACGCCCTCATCCAGCGCGCCGGGAACCGCTACCACGCCCCCATGTTCGTCGGCACCAACAACGTCGTCCGCATCGCCGCCGTCCAGCAGATCGGCGGCCTGTACGACTCCATCACCGAGGACATGGCCACCGGGTTCGAACTGCACCGCACCAAGAACCCGGGCACCGGCCACTACTGGCGCTCCGTCTACACCCCCGACGTCCTCGCCGTCGGCGAGGGCCCGGTCTCCTGGACCGACTTCTTCACCCAGCAGCTGCGCTGGTCCCGGGGCACGTACGAGACCATCCTCAAGCAGTACTGGAAGGCGCCCTTCCGCACCCCGCCCGGCCGCTTCCTCAACTACAGCCTGATGCTCGTCTACTACCCCATGACGGCCGTCAACTGGCTCCTCGGCATCCTCAGCTGCGTCCTCTACCTGTGGCTCGGCGCCTCCGGCACCCAGGTCTCCTCCCAGATCTGGCTCATGATCTACAGCGACGCCGTCGCCCTCCAGATCGGCCTCTACCTCTGGAACCGGCGCCACAACGTCTCCCCGCACGAACCCGAGGGCTCCGGCGGCCTCGCCGGCATGGCGATGTCCGCGCTCTCCGCGCCCATCTACCTCAAGTCCCTCGGCTCCGCCGTCCTGCGCACCCGGGGGCGCTTCGTCGTCACCCCCAAGGGCGGCGCCGCCAGCCCCGACCGCGTCCTCACCTTCCGCATCCACCTCTCCTGGGCGGCGGTCCTCCTCGTCTCCCTCGCCGCCTCCGTGTACCTCGACCACACCCACGCGGCCATGCGCACCTGGGCCGTCCTCGCCCTCCTCGTCTCCCTCGCCCCCGTCTCCGTCTGGGCCTGGACGACCAGGCGGGACCGCCGCCTGCTGCGGCTGCGCGACCACGCCCGCGCCAGGGCCCGCGCCCGCGGCCGCGCCGACGCCCGCGAGGGGGTCGAGGTCATCACGGCCGCCGCGCCGCACCCGCCCGCCCCGGCGGCCCCCGCCCCCACGACGACCGGAGGGAACTGAGCCATGGCCTACCGGCCGTCGAAGGAATTCAGGAAGACCCTGCTCGGCAGCGGCGCGGTCCTCGTCCTCGCCGCCCTCAACGCGCCCGCGGCCCTCTCCTTCGCCGAGGAGCGCTACCACGCGTACAAGATCGCCCAGCCCGGCTACAAGAAGGCGTACGGCTCCTGGGCCCAGGTCGACGTCCCGCCCGAGTACCGCGTCAACGCCATCCACGCGGCCCTGTTGCGCACCGGCAAGGTGCTGCTCATCGCGGGCTCGGGCAACAGCCAGAAGAACTTCGACGCGGGGACCTTCGAGACCGTGCTCTGGGACCCGGTGAAGAACACCTTCAAGAAGATCCCCACCCCCGAGGACTTCTTCTGCTCCGGCCACACCCAGCTCCCCGACGGCCGCCTCCTCGTCGCGGGCGGCACCGCCCGTTACGAGATCCTCGACGGCGAGGTCAAGAAGGCCGGCGGCGGCATGCGCGTCAAGAACGAGAGCCCCGACAAGGAGGTGAAGCTGAAGAAGGGCACCGTCTTCCGGTCGCCCTCCGGGGTCGAGTACGTCTCCAAGTTCGACGTCACCGTCCCCAGGGCGAAGCGCGAGTTCGAGATCTCGTACTTCAAGAGCGGCCAGATGAAGCCCTGGCAGACCAAGGTCACCGCCGCCGAGGCGCGGGTCTTCGTCGAGGCCAGGAAGGAGGGCCCGCAGGCCCTCACCACGGAGGCCGCGCAGTACGAGGTCGTCGGCCTGAAGGGCGAGGACGCCGACAACGTCTACGGCCTTGCGCAGAAGCTCACCACCGAGAAGCAGGACTTCCAGGGCATCAGAGGCGCCTACGAGTTCGACCCGAAGGCCGAGAAGTACGTCCCGGTCGCCCCCATGAAGGACGCCCGCTGGTACCCGACCCTCGTCACCCTCCAGGACGGCAGGGTCCTCGCCGTCTCCGGCCTCAACGACGTCGGCGACGTCGTCCCCGGTGACAACGAGATCTACGACCCCGCGACGAAGAAGTGGTCCAAGGGGCCCTTCCGCTACTTCCCCACCTACCCCTCCCTCTTCCTCACCAAGGGCGGCACGCTCCTCTACACCGGCTCCAACGCCGGCTACGGACCCGCCGAGAAGGGCCGGGAACCGGGCCTGTGGGACCTGCGGAAGAACACCTTCACCAAGCTGTCCGGGCTCACCGACCCCGACCAGCTGGAGACCTCCGCGTCCGTGATCCTGCCCCCCGCCCAGGACCAGAAGGTCATGGTCCTCGGCGGCGGCGGCGTCGGGGAGTCGCCCAAGTCCACCGCCCGCACCTCGATCGTCGACCTGTCGAAGGACAGCCCCGTCTTCACCGACGGCCCGCGCCTGCCGCAGGGCACCCGCTACCTCAGCAGCGTCCTGCTCCCCGACGACACCGTCTTCACCACCGGCGGCTCCGAGGACTACCGCGGCCGCGGCGGCAGCGACGTCCTCAAGGCCCAGTTCTACGACCCGAGGACCAACGCCTTCACGGAGGCGGCGGAGCCCACCGTCGGCCGCAACTACCACTCCGAGGCGCTGCTGCTGCCCGACGGCCGGGTCGCCACCTTCGGCTCCGACCCGCTCTTCGACGACAAGGACAACACCAAGCTCGGCACCTTCGAGCAGCGCATCGAGGTCTTCACCCCGCCCTACCTCCACCGGGCGGGCGCGCGCCGGCCCGTCCTGGGGGAGGGGCCGCAGGAGCTCGACCAGAACGGCCGGGCCACCTTCAAGACGCGGGACGCCGACCGGATCGCCGCGGCCCGCCTGATGCGACCGAGCGCCGTCACGCACACCACGGACGTGGAACAGCGCTCGATCGAACTGGACCTGACGAAGGGGCAGGACGGCGTCACGGTCACCGTCGACGTGCCGGACGACCGGACCCTCGTACCGCCCGGCTGGTACATGCTCTTCGTCACCGACCGCGACGGCATCCCGTCCGAGGCGAAATGGCTCCAGGTGCGCTGAGCCGCCGGGGCCGGCGGGCGCCCGTGCCCGACTCAGGACTTCCCGGGCTCAGGACTCCCCGGGCTCAGGACTCCGCGCGCCGGGCCAGGCCCAGGGCGTAGTCCGGCCACCACGTCCCGGCGGCCGGGCCGCCCCGGCACGGGCCGTCGGAGTCGCCGGGACGCTTGATCCACAGGTACGCGTCGACCAGCGCGTCCCCCGTCCGGTCCGTCGGCGGCACCCCGAGGGACCGGCCCGGCGGATTGCACCAGGCCTCCGCCCCGTCGCCCGGGAAGGGCCCGGCGCCGTTCCGGCTCGTGTCCACCGTGAAGTGGACGCCGCCGAGCAGCCCCGACAGCGTCGCGCCGAACGCCCGCACCGTCTCGTTCGTCTGGAAGTTGGAGACGTTCAGCGAGAAGCCGTCCGCGCGCGCCACCCCCGCCCGCCGCAGCGGCTCCACCAGCTTGCCCGGGTCGTCGATCCACGCCGGGTTGCCCGCGTCCAGGTAGACCCGGACGCGCGGCTGCCGCTTCAGCCGCACGATCGCCTCCGAGAGCAGCTGGTACCGCTCGTCGTGGTACTGCGCCGGCGTGCAGCCGTCCACGATGTGCGGCACCGCGTCCGGCTCCAGCACGACGATCGCCGAGGCGTCCCCGACGGCGGAGGCGAAGGCCTCGATCCAGTCGCGGTACCCCTGCGCGTCGTGCGCGCCGCCCGCCGAGTACATCCCGCAGTCCCGGTGCGGGATGTTGTACGCCACGAAGACGGCCGTCCGGTCCTCGGCCGCCGCGCCCCGGACCGCCCGCGTGATCTCCGGTACGGGATCGTCGCCGGCGGGCCAGTCCGCGACCGGCCGCTCGGAGATCCGCTTCAGGACCTTCGCGTCCTCGGTCCTGCCCTCCGCCTCGTACTGCCGCACCTGCCGGGCCGCGTCGCTCTCCGGGTCGACCCAGAACGGCGAGCCGCTCGCCGGAGCGGCCGACTCGCCGCGCGCGGACGGTGGCCCCACCGGCGTCCTCGCCGGCTCGTCGGAGGAGCAGCCGCCGAGCAGCAGCGCGGAGGCGAGGGCGAGGGCGGCGGTGGTGACGGAACGGCGGTGCATCCGGCCCCCAGGGCGGGTACGGAACGGTACGGAAGGACGGCACGATCGTCACGAAGCGTGACGGGCCCGGCCATCGTGACATATGCGTCCATCGGTGACCGGCTGCGACACCGCCGGGGCGACGCCGGGCGGCGCCCGCGCGTACGGGTGCGGGCGACCGAGGGGCGAGACGGGGCTGACCGCCATGTGACCAGTGGGTAAGGTCGACGCGTGCCGAAGCCGCTCAGTCTCCCCTTCGACCCCATCGCCCGCGCCGACGAACTCTGGCAGAAGCGGTGGGGCCCGGTCCCGTCGATGGCCGCGATCACCTCGATCATGCGGGCCCACCAGATCCTGCTCGCCGAGGTCGACGCGGTCGTCAAGCCGTACGGGCTGACCTTCGCGCGCTACGAGGCCCTCGTGCTGCTGACCTTCTCCAAGGCGGGCGAGCTGCCGATGTCGAAGATCGGCGAGCGGCTGATGGTCCACCCCACCTCGGTGACGAACACGGTGGACCGCCTGGTCACGGCCGGCCTGGTCGCCAAGCGCCCCAACCCCAACGACGGCCGCGGCACCCTCGCCTCGATCACCGACAAGGGCCGCGAGGTCGTCGAGTCCGCCACCCGCGACCTGATGGAGATGGACTTCGGCCTCGGCGCGTACGACGCCGAGGAGTGCGCCGAGATCTTCGCGATGCTGCGGCCGCTGCGGGTCGCCGCGCACGACTTCGACGAGTCCTGACCCGCCCGAAGATCGCCCGGAACGTGCCGTTACGCTCGACGTCATGAAATCCAGCGTGCTGACCCGCTACCGCGTCATGGCGTACGTGACCGCCGTCATGCTGCTCGTGCTCTGCACGTGCATGGTCTTCAAGTACGGGTTCGACATGGGCGAGGACGTGACCTTCGCGGTCTCCCAGGCCCACGGCGTCCTCTACATCATCTACCTGATCTTCGCCTTCGACCTGGGCTCCAAGGCGAAGTGGCCCTTCGGCAAGCTCCTGTGGGTGCTGCTCTCCGGGACCATTCCGTTCGCCGCCTTCTTCGTCGAACGCAAGGTCGTCGCCGAGACGCTTCCGCTGGTCAGCGGCGCGCAGGCACAGCCCGTCAAGGCCTGACACACGGCTCCACCCCCACCCCCGCACACATGTGCGGGGGTTTGCCATCGACATTTACTAGGACGTCCTAGTAAATTCGGAGGCATGGACGCTGACGCCATCGAGGAAGGCCGCCGTCGCTGGCAGGCCCGTTACGATAAGGCCCGCAAGCGCGACGCCGACTTCACCACGCTCTCCGGGGACCCCGTCGAGCCGGTCTACGGGCCCCGGCCCGGGGACACGTACGAGGGGTTCGAGCGCATCGGGTGGCCGGGCGAGTACCCCTTCACCCGCGGCCTCCACCCCACCGGCTACCGCGGCCGGACCTGGACCATCCGCCAGTTCGCGGGCTTCGGCAACGCCGAGCAGACGAACGAGCGCTACAAGATGATCCTGGCCGCCGGCGGCGGCGGCCTCTCCGTCGCCTTCGACATGCCCACCCTCATGGGCCGCGACTCCGACGACCCCCGCTCCCTCGGCGAGGTCGGCCACTGCGGCGTCGCCATCGACTCCGCCGCCGACATGGAGGTCCTCTTCAAGGACATCCCGCTCGGCGACGTCACCACGTCGATGACGATCTCCGGCCCCGCCGTGCCCGTCTTCTGCATGTACCTGGTCGCCGCCGAGCGCCAGGGCGTCGACCCCGGCGTCCTCAACGGCACGCTCCAGACCGACATCTTCAAGGAGTACATCGCGCAGAAGGAGTGGCTCTTCGAGCCCGAGCCCCACCTGCGCCTCATCGGCGACCTGATGGAGCACTGCGCGGCGAACATCCCCGCGTACAAGCCGCTCTCGGTCTCCGGCTACCACATCCGCGAGGCCGGGGCCACGGCCGCGCAGGAGCTCGCCTACACCCTCGCCGACGGCTTCGGCTACGTCGAGCTGGGCCTCTCCCGCGGCCTCGACGTCGACGTCTTCGCCCCCGGCCTCTCCTTCTTCTTCGACGCGCACCTCGACTTCTTCGAGGAGATCGCGAAGTTCCGCGCCGCCCGCCGCATCTGGGCCCGCTGGATGAAGGAGGTGTACGGCGCGAAGACCGACAAGGCGCAGTGGCTCCGCTTCCACACCCAGACCGCCGGTGTCTCCCTCACCGCCCAGCAGCCCTACAACAACGTCGTGCGCACCGCGGTCGAGGCCCTCTCCGCCGTCCTCGGCGGCACCAACTCCCTCCACACCAACGCCCTCGACGAGACCCTCGCCCTCCCCAGCGAGCAGGCCGCCGAGATCGCCCTGCGCACCCAGCAGGTGCTGATGGAGGAGACCGGCGTCGCCAACGTCGCCGACCCGCTGGGCGGCTCCTGGTACGTCGAGCAGCTCACCGACCGCATCGAGGCCGACGCCGAGAAGATCTTCGACCAGATCAAGGAGCGCGGCCGCCGCGCCCACCCGGACGGGCAGCACCCCATCGGCCCGATCACCAGCGGCATCCTGCGCGGTATCGAGGACGGCTGGTTCACCGGCGAGATCGCCGAGTCCGCCTTCCGCTACCAGCAGTCCCTGGAGAAGGGCGACAAGCGGGTCGTCGGCGTCAACGTCCACCACGGCTCCGTCACCGGGGACCTGGAGATCCTGCGGGTCAGCCACGAGGTCGAGTGGGAGCAGGTCCGCGTCCTCGGCGAGCGCAAGGGCCGCCGGGACGACGCCAGGGTCCGCGCCTCCCTCGACGCGATGCTGGCGGCGGCGCGGGACGGCTCGAACATGATCGGTCCGATGCTGGAGGCCGTACGGGCCGAGGCCACGCTCGGCGAGATCTGCGACGCCCTCCGCGACGAGTGGGGCGTCTACACCGAGCCCCCGGGCTTCTAGGTCGTTTCTTTCGGATCAGGCCGGATCAGCGGCGCGGTGCCGGGCGTCGGGAGCCCGGCAAGATCCGGAAGAGACGGCCTAGCCCCCGCGAGGAACGAACACAGGGGCGGTACGGGTCTCCCCGTACCGCCCCTGCCCGCGTACGCGCAGGGCGCCGAGGTGACTTACTTCGCGGCCGTGCCGAGCACCTTCGTCGGCGTGATCCGCACCACCACCCGGACCTTCTCCGGCGGCAGCTCCAGGTACTCCTGGCCGGCGCCCTCGCCCTCGTACTGCTCCGCGAGCGCGACGGCGAGCGCCCGGCCCTCGTCCTCGACGACCGTCGCCGTGCCCCGCACCTCCGCGTACAGCAGCGAGTCGTGGCGGTCGTGCACGGTGAGGCTGACGCGCGGGTCCGCCTCGATGTTCTTGATCTTGCGGCGGCCGGCCTGGCTGGAGATCAGCAGCTCGTCGCCGTCCCGGCCGACCCACACCACCGAGGTCTGGGGGGAGCCGTCGGGCTGGATCGTGGCCAGCACGGCCGGATTGACGTCGTCGAGCAACGCGCGCACGGAGGCGCTCAGTTCCATGGTCACGCCCGCCACGCTAGCCGAGCGCGCCCACCGCGCCCAGACCGCCGACGAGGAGCGCGGAGAGCCGGCCCACCCACGCGGGGTCCACCGGCTCCGCGCTCACCAGGGAGCGGTGCACGACCGCGCCCGCCACCACGTCGAAGATCATGTCGTCGATGGCGTCCACGGTCACCGGGTCGCGGTCCGCGGGGAGTTCGCCCCGCTCCTGCGCCCGGCGCCGGCCGTCCAGGACCAGCCGCTTCTGGCGGTCGACGATCGAGGAGCGGATGCGCGCGCGCAGCGGCTCGTCGCGGGTCGACTCGGCGACCACCGCCATCAGGGCGGTCTTGGTCTCCGGGCGTTCGAGGAGGGCGGCGAACTGGAGGACGACGTGCTCGATGTCGGCCTGGAGGGAACCCAGGTCCGGCAGTTCGAGTTCGTCGAAGAGGACGGCGACGGCGTCGACCACGAGTTCGTTCTTGTTGGCCCACCGGCGGTAGAGGGTCGTCTTCGCAACCCCGGCGCGGGCGGCGACGTCCCCCATCGTGAGCTTGGACCAGCCGAGGTCGACCAGGGCGGCGCGGGTCGCCTCCAGGATGGCGGTGTCCGCCTCGGTGGAGCGGGGGCGACCGGTGCGGCTGGTGCGGGGGCTGGTGCGGCTACACATGGACGTCGACCATACCCGTCGGTAGGTGGGGGTCCAGAGGCGCGTGATGTGAGGCACTTCACCGCCGGGACCTCCCCCCGGAGCACGCGGCGCAGTTACGCTACGACTCGTAGCGAAAGGCTCTGAGCGGCCCGAGCGACAACCACAGTGCCGGGTGGGGACCCGGCGCACACCACCGGTGCGCACCAGCGGAAACGGCGCCGCGACGCACCAACGGCTCGACACGCGCCCTCGGCGGAGGGCGCGGTTCAGCCATGACGTACCGCACTCGCGCGCGGAAGGGGGAGGATGGGACCATGCAGCCCCGAAACATGTCCATGAGCGGCGTCGTCGACCTCGCCGCGGTGAAGGCGGCCGGAGAGGCCAAGGCGAAGGCGGAGCAGGCGCGCGCCGAGGCGGCCCGCCAGGGCGGGACCGCGGCCGTGCCGCCGTCCGCCCTCGTGATCGACGTCGACGAGGCGGGCTTCGAGCGCGATGTGCTCCAGCGCTCCGCCGAGGTCCCGGTCGTCCTCGACTTCTGGGCCGAGTGGTGCGAGCCCTGCAAGCAGCTCGGCCCGCTCCTTGAGCGGCTCGCCGTTGAGTACAACGGCCGCTTCCTGCTCGCGAAGATCGACGTCGACGCCAACCAGATGCTGATGCAGCAGTTCGGCATCCAGGGAATTCCGGCCGTTTTCGCGGTGGTCGCCGGCCAGGCACTGCCGCTCTTCCAGGGCGCCGTGCCCGAGGCCCAGATCCGCGAGACCCTCGACCAGCTGATCCAGATCGGCGAGGAGCGCTTCGGCCTCACCGGCATCGCCGTCGACCCGGACGCCGACGGCTCGGCCCCGGCGCCGCGCCAGGCCGGTCCGTACGACGCCCTCCTGGAGGCGGCCATGTCCGCGCTCGACGCGGGTGACCTGGCCGGCGCCGTCCAGGCGTACAAGAACGTGCTCGTCGACGACCCCGGTCACCCCGAGGCCAGGCTCGGCCTCGCCCAGGCCGAACTCCTCACCCGGGTGCAGGGCCTGGACGCGGGTGTCGTCCGCAAGAACGCCGCCGAGAACCCGGCCGACGTCTCCGCGCAGATCGCCGCCGCCGACCTCGACCTGGTGGGCGGACACGTCCAGGACGCCTTCGGCCGGCTCATCGAGACCGTGCGCCGTACGGCCGGCGAGGAGCGGGACGCGGCACGGCTGCGGCTCCTGGAGCTGTTCGAGGTGATCGGCGCCGACGACCCGCGCGTGACGGCGGCCCGTCAGGGTCTCGCCCGGGTCCTCTTCTGACCCTGTCGGGAGCCGCCTGAGGCCCGCCGGATCGTCGGACGATGTGGCGACGGAGTGACAGAACGCGGCCGCGCTTTACCAAATCTTGGTAATGCGCGGCTGCTGTTACTTGCAGTAAATCGAACCTCGGATTCTGTCCGCATTCATCCGTTCATCTCCTGATATCCCGTGCGACGGCACCCCACCCTGCGTACGCGTTCGGTGCCGCCCCGCCATGGCGCGGTTATCCACCCGTTACCAGTGAGTAACGAACCCTCTTGTGCGGGGGGCCCGAATGGACCACGATCGGCCACGCTCGGTCCGAACCGCACGAGCCCGGCGACCACCGGGATCACGGCGAGGGTCCCCACCGGGCGGACCGGCGCCCCGGCACCGGTCGTGGACAGGGGGGTTCCTGCTCCCACCGGGCAGGGCCTGTCCAATCGGGCCGCGCGCACCGCGCGGCCGTGGTTGTCGCTCGGGGGTGATCGCCGGTGATCGGGACGCACGACGTGCCGACTGATGCCTCGGCGCTCTCCTTCCCGAGGACGTAGCTCTTCTCCCATCCCGGGACGGGCCCCGGGCCCGTCCGGAGATGTACGTCCGAGAAGGAGGATTCTCATGAAGTCCCAGGTTCGTGGCGGAACCAGATGGAAGCGTTTCGCCGTCGTCATGGTCCCGAGCTTGGCCGCGACGGCTGCGATCGGTGTGGGCCTGGCGCAGGGCGCGCTCGCCGCGTCCTTCGCGATCTCCGGCCAGGAGTTCAAGGTCACGACCGACAAGCTCGAGGGCGAGGAGTTCGTCCAGTACGGCAGCGTCGCCAAGGGCAACAAGCTGGACGGCACGCCGTTCGGTGCCCCGGTCGCCGTCTCCGGCTTCGACTCGGCCAAGATCACCAACATGTGCCAGTCGGTCGTGACGCCGGTTCCGGGCCTCGGTGACATCACCCTCCGCCTGGAGGCGGGCGGCGCGGCCGCGAAGAGCGGCAAGGACGAGGACAAGGTCCTCGCCGAGGAGCTGTACCTCGACGTCTCCTACCTCGAGGCCGACGCCAAGTTCGAGAAGATCGACATCGGTGTCGCGGCGGGCAAGCTCCCGAAGTACGACGGCGGGCAGGGCATCCAGCCCGGCACCGAGGCCAAGGAGTTCGGCTTCGCCCAGCGTGCCGACAGCGTCGAGCTGACCGGGGTCAAGCAGAAGGCGTGGGCCACCACGGCCGCCACCTTCAAGCTCCCCGACCTGAAGCTGTCCCTGCACCGGGGCACCGACAAGGAGTGCTTCCAGGGCTGACCGGCCCTGAGGGTACGGGCCGCCCCGGTGGTCCGTACCCGCTCCCGGGGTCCGTCCCCGCTCCCGGGGCCTGTCCCCGCCTCTACTTTTTCTCAGCAACACCGCTTCCAGGGAGCTGTTTCCATGAGCGCCGAGATTTCCGCCTCCCGCGAAGTCCCCAAGGAGAACCGGTTCAAGGCCTGGCGGCAGACCCGGCCCTTCTGGGCGGGGCTGTTCACCATCCTCGGTGGCATTCCGATCGCCTACCTCCCGTACGGGGACATGCGACTCGGCAACATCACCCTCGCCATGAAGACGACCGCCGGAGCCGGAGCGCTGATCATCGGCGTCCTGCTCATCACGCTCGGGCTGACCATGTGGTTCCAGCCCATCGTGCGGGTCTTCGCGGGTATCGCCTCGATCGTCCTGGGCCTGGTCTCCATCCCGGTGTCGAACTTCGGCGGTTTGCTCATCGGCTTCCTGCTCGCCCTGGTCGGCGGCGGCATGTCCGTGGCCTGGGCCCCCGCCCCACCGG
The DNA here is from genome assembly GCF_053589515.1 of Streptomyces sp. NPDC003327. NCBI lineage: Bacteria > Bacillati > Actinomycetota > Actinomycetes > Kitasatosporales > Streptomycetaceae > Streptomyces > Streptomyces sp. NPDC003327. Next base: position 226,033 of record NZ_JBSFSA010000006.1, read on the forward strand.
TCGAGGAGACCGGCGAAGCGGAGCACGACGGTGAGCCCACAGCCTACGACGAGGCCGGGTACGACTCCGGCGCCGAGACCGGGCTCGCGCTGACGGCCGGCGTCCCGGAGCAGCGCGGGGCGCAGGAGCCGGCGACCGAAACGACGATCGACGCCAACGGCGGGAGGAACAGTGCGGGGTGACGAGACTCAGTCGGCGCTCGCGAAGGGACCGCGGCACGCGGCCCCGCGCAAGACGCTGCTGAACAGGATCCAGGGCCCGGCGGGCAAGGCGATGGCGCTGGCCGCCATGCCGACCGCCGTGTTCGTGGGCATGGGCCTCGCGCCCAGTCCCGCCCTCGCCGACGAGAAGGACTTCCCCTTCGCCCCCGGCCCGTGCGTGACGCGCTCCGACGAGCCCACGCCGGAGGAGACGACCACCCCCACGGCCGAGCCGACGCGCGGCGCCGAGCCGACCGCCACCGCCACGCCGGCGGACTCCGCCACCCCGTCCGCGAACCCCTCCTCGACCACGGATCCGACCACGGCCCCGACGCCGACGGCGACCCCGTCCGCGACGGCCACCGGCGAGGCCGCCCCCCAGCAGGCCACCGGGCCGCAGGCGCCGGCCGCCACGCCGAGCCCCTCCGCCACTCCGACGCCCACCCCGTCGAAGAACCCCCTCGACCCGCTGGGCGTGGGCGACGCCCTGAAGGACCTCTTCGACGGCCCGGACGCCGAGCCGACGGCGCCGACGGCCGCGCCGACGACCGCGGCCCCGACGAGCGCGCCCACCGCCCCGAAGCCGACCACCACCGCCGGCACGACGGCGGACAAGGCGACGGACACGCCGGTGGACACGGCGGTCGACACCGTGGACAAGGCGGTCGACAGGACGAAGGCCGCCATCGAGGACGCCGCCGAGAAGGCGGGCGCCACCGTCGAGGAGCTCCCCGAGAGCGCCAAGGGCCTCGACGCCAAGAAGGACGAGGACATACCCGAGGGCGCCAAGCCCCGCTTCCCCTGCCCCGAGCCGGACCCGGCGGCCCTCGCGGCGGCCGAACTGGAGCCCGGGATCCCGCTGCTGCCGGACGCGCCCTGGCGCCTGGAGAGCACGAAGCTCACGCTGACCGGTCTGAAGTACCACGGCATCGTCGAGGTGAAGACCTACAGCGGCAAGATCAAGAAGGCGCTGAAGTTCACCGCGACCACGGTGAAGATCAAGGACCTCCACCAGCTGACGGAGCACTCCGAGGGCCGCACGGCCCACGTCCGCTCCGCCAAGGGCACGGAGTCGACCATCACCGAGGGCACGGTCACGATGTACACGGAGGAGCTGAAGGGCAACCTCTTCGGCATCATCCCCGTCACCTTCAGCCCGGCGACCCCGCCCCCGCTGGACGTCCCGCTCGCGATCTTCACGGACGTGACGGTCAAGCAGGCCGGCCAGTTCGGCGGCACCCTCCGCATCGAGGGCCTGCGGAACACGATCGAACCGAACTGACCCTCCTACGCCCGGTGGGCCGCACCCCGCGAAGGGGTGCGGCCCACCGGGCGTTCAGGAGGGTGCGGCGGCGTCAGACGCGTTCGCCGCTGCCGAGGTGGTGGACGCGGACCATGTTCGTCGTGCCGGGGACGCCGGGGGGCGAGCCGGCCGTGATGACCATGGTGTCGCCCTCGTTGTAGCGCTGGAGCTTCAGCAGGGCCGCGTCCACGAGGTCGACCATCGCGTCCGTCGTCTCGACGAACGGGGCCAGGAAGGACTCGACGCCCCAGCTCAGGGTGAGCTGGTTGCGGGTCGACTCGTCCGTCGTGAAGGCCAGGATCGGCTGGGCCGCGCGGTAGCGGGAGAGGCGGCGGGCCGTGTCGCCCGACTTGGTGAAGGCGACCAGGGCCTTGCCGTCGAGGAAGTCCGCGATCTCGCAGGCCGCGCGGGCGACGGAACCGCCCTGGGTGCGGGGCTTCTTGCCGGGGACGAGGGGCTGGAGGCCCTTGGAGAGCAGCTCCTCCTCGGCCGCGGCGACGATCTTCGACATCGTCTTGACGGTCTCGATCGGGTACGCGCCGACCGAGGACTCGGCGGAGAGCATGACCGCGTCGGCGCCGTCCAGGATCGCGTTGGCGACGTCGGAGGCCTCGGCGCGCGTCGGGCGCGAGTTGGTGATCATCGACTCCATCATCTGGGTGGCGACGATGACCGGCTTGGCGTTGCGGCGGCACATCTCGACGAGACGCTTCTGCACCATCGGGACCCGCTCCAGCGGGTACTCGACGGCGAGGTCGCCGCGGGCCACCATGACCGCGTCGAAGGCCGCGACGACGGCCTCCATGTTCTCGACGGCCTGCGGCTTCTCGACCTTGGCGATGACGGGGACGCGGCGGCCCTCCTCGTCCATCACCTTGTGGACGTCCTTGACGTCGTTGGCGTCGCGCACGAACGACAGCGCGACCATGTCGCAGCCCATGCGCAGCGCGAAGCGGAGGTCCTCGACGTCCTTCTCGGACAGGGCCGGGACGTTGACCGCCGCGCCGGGCAGGTTGATGCCCTTGTGGTCGGAGATGACGCCGCCCTCGATGACGACGGTCTTGACCCTCGGGCCGTCGACCTCGACGACCCGCAGTTCGACGTTGCCGTCGTTGATCAGGACCTGGTCGCCCTTCGAGACGTCGCCGGGCAGGCCCTTGTAGGTGGTGCCGCAGACGGACTTGTCGCCGGGGACGTCCTCGGTGGTGATGGTGAACTCGTCACCGCGCACCAGCTCGACGGGGCCCTCGGCGAAGGTCTCGAGACGGATCTTGGGGCCCTGGAGGTCGGCGAGGACACCGACGGCGCGGCCGGTGTCGGCGACCGCCCGACGGAGGCGGTCGTACCGCTCCTGGTGCTCGGCCTGGGTCCCGTGGCTCATGTTGAATCGGGCCACGTTCATGCCGGCCTCGATGAGAGCCTTCAGCTGCTCATACGAGTCGACGGCGGGGCCCAGCGTGCAGACGATTTTGGAACGGCGCATGAGGCGGATCCTATCGGTTTGTTTCACTGCGGAATATTCCGACTGGCGGAAAGTACAAATGGGCGCGGGTGCGCTCAGGCGTTCACTCCCACGGGGGTCTCCCCGAGCACCAGTGCGTAGCTCTGCCGGGCGATCTCCAGCTCCTCGTCCGTCGGCACCACCGCGACCGCCACGCGCGCGTACTCCGGCGAGATGATCCTCGCCCCGTCGGTCCGCGCGGAGTTCAGGCCCGCGTCCACCGCGAGCCCCAGCTCCTCCAGGCCCGCGATCGCAGCCTCCCGCACGGGGGCCGCGTTCTCGCCGACCCCCGCCGTGAACGCCACCGCGTCCACCCGGCCGAGCACCGCGTAGTACGCGCCGATGTACTTCTTCAGCCGGTGCACGTAGATGTCGAACGCGAGCGCCGCCCGCTCGTCGCCCTCGTCGATCCGGCGCCGGATCTCCCGCATGTCGTTGTCGCCGCAGAGCCCGACGAGACCGGACTTCTTGTTCAGCAGGACGTCCACCTCGTCCTCGTCCATGCCCGCCACCCGCTTGAGGTGGAAGGTCACGGCCGGGTCGATGTCACCGGAGCGGGTGCCCATGACCAGGCCCTCCAGCGGGGTCAGACCCATGGAGGTGTCCACGCACCGGCCGCCCCGCACCGCCGAGGCGGAGGCGCCGTTCCCGAGGTGCAGCACGATCACGTTCACCTCCTCGGGCGCCTTCCCGAGCAGCTTCGCCGTCTCCCGCGACACGTACGCGTGCGAGGTGCCGTGGAAGCCGTACCGCCGGATGCGGTGCGTGTCGGCGGTCTCGACGTCGATCGCGTACCGGGCCGCCGCCTCCGGCATGGTCGTGTGGAAGGCGGTGTCGAAGACCGCCACCTGCGGCAGGTCGGGGCGCAGCGCCGTCGCCGTCCTGATGCCGACGAGGTTCGCCGGGTTGTGCAGCGGCGCCACCGGTACCAGCCGCTCGATCTCGGCGAGCACCTCGTCGTCGACGACGGTCGGCGCGGTGAAGCGCAGTCCGCCGTGGACCACCCGGTGGCCGATCGCCGCCAGCTCGGGGGAGTCCAGTCCCAGCCCGTCCGCCGCCAGCTCCTCGGCGACCGCCGTGAGCGCCGCCCCGTGGTCCGCGATCGGGCCGGTCCGCTCGCGCCTCCCGCCGCCGTCGAGCAGCGGGGTGTGCACGAGCCGCGAGGTCTCCTCGCCGATCCGCTCCACCAGGCCGGCGGCGAGCCGCGAGCCGTCCGTCATGTCGAGCAGCTGGTACTTCACCGACGACGATCCGGAGTTGAGGACGAGGACGCGGCTGGGCGTCGCGGTCGTCGAGGTCGTCGCGGTCGTACGGGACGTCATGCGGGAAGCTCCTGACCCTGGGGGGCGGCGGTCGGGGTGGGGACCTGGGACTGGATCGCCGTGATGGCGACCGTGTTGACGATGTCGCTGACGAGCGCGCCGCGCGAGAGGTCGTTCACCGGCTTGCGCAGACCCTGGAGGACGGGCCCGACGGCCACGGCGCCGGCCGAGCGCTGCACGGCCTTGTACGTGTTGTTGCCCGTGTTCAGGTCGGGGAAGATCAGCACGGTGGCCTGCCCGGCGACCTCCGAGTCCGGCAGCTTGGTCGCGGCGACCGACGGCTCGACGGCCGCGTCGTACTGGATGGGCCCCTCGATCCGCAGGTGCGGCGCCGACTCCCGTACGAGCTTGGTCGCCTCCCGCACCTTGTCCACGTCGGCGCCGGAGCCGGACGTCCCCGTCGAGTACGACAGCATCGCGATCCGCGGGTCGACGCCGAACCGGGCCGCGGTGGCCGCCGACTGGACGGCGATGTCGGCGAGCTGCTCGGCGTTCGGGTCCGGGTTGACCGCGCAGTCGCCGTACACGAGCACCTTGTCGGCGAGGCACATGAAGAAGACGGAGGAGACGATCGAGGCGTCCGGCTTCGTCTTGATGATCTCGAAGGCGGGCCGGATCGTCGCCGCCGTGGAGTGCACCGAGCCGGACACCATGCCGTCGGCGAGGCCCTCCTGCACCATCAGCGTGCCGAAGTAGTTCACGTCCGAGACGACGTCGTACGCCAGCTCGACGGTGACGCCCTTGTGGGCGCGGAGCGCCGCGTACTTCTCCGCGAAGGCGTCCCGGAGCTCCGAGGTCCGGGGGTCGATCAGCTGGGTGTCGCGCAGCTCGACGCTCAGGTCGGCGGCCTTCTTGCGGATCGTCTCGACGTCACCGAGCAGCGTCAGGTCGCAGACGTCCCGGCGGATCAGCACGTCGGCGGCGCGCAGCACCCGCTCCTCCGTGCCCTCCGGGAGCACCACCCGGCGCCGGTCGGCCCGCGCCTGTTCGAGCAGCTCGTGCTCGAACATCATCGGGGTGACCCGGCCGCTGCGGGCGACCGAGACCCGCTTCAGGAGGTCGGCGGTGTCCACGTGCCGCTCGAAGAGGCCGAGGGCGGTCTCCGCCTTCCGCGGGGTGGCCGCGTTCAGCTTGCCTTCGAGGGCGAAGAGTTCGGCGGCGGTCGGGAAGCTGTTGCCCGGTACGGAGATGACGGGCGTGCCGGGCGCCAGTCGGGCCGCCAGGGTGAGGATCTCCGCGGGCGGCCGCTCGTCGAGGGTGAGCAGCACGCCGGCGATCGGCGGGGTGCCGGCCGAGTGCGCGGCCAGCGCGCCGACGACCAGGTCGGCCCGGTCGCCCGGGGTGACGACGAGGCAGCCGGGGGTCAGGGCGTTCAGGAAGTTCGGCAGCATCGCGCCGCCGAAGACGAAGTCCAGGGCGTCGCGCGCGAGCCCCGCGTCGTCGCCGAGGACCACGGAGGCGCCGAGCGCGTGGGTGATCTGGGCGACCGTCGGCGCGGCGAGCGCCGGCTCGTCGGGGAGGACGTAGCAGGGCACGGGCAGCCGGGCCGCGAGCCGCTCGGCGATGGCGTCCCGGTCCTCGGCGGCCACCCGGTTGACGACCATCGCCAGCACGTCGCAGCCGAGCCCGTCGTACGCCCGGAAGGCGTTGCGCGCCTCGGCCCGTACGGACTCCGAGGGCTGGCCCTTGCCGCCGACCACGGGGATGACGGACGCGCCGAACTCGTTGGCCAGCCGGGCGTTGAGCGCGAGCTCGTCGGGCAGCTGGGTGGCGGCGAAGTCCGTGCCGAGGACGAGCACCACCTCGTAGTCGCGGGCGACCGCGTGGAACCGGTCGACGAGCCGCGAGACCAGCTCGTCGGTGCCCCGCTCCGCCTGGAGGGCCGAGGCCTCGTGGTAGTCCATGCCGTAGCCGGTCGAGGCGTCCTGCGAGAGCCGGTAGCGGGACCGCAGCAGGTCGAAGAGGCGGTCGGGACCGTCGTGCACGAGCGGCCGGAACACCCCCACGCGGTCCACCTGGCGGGTGAGGAGCTCCATGACTCCCAGCTCGACGACCTGGCGGCCGTCCCCCCGGTCGATCCCGGTCACGTACACGCTGCGCGTCACGCCGTGGTCTCCTGTCCAGTCCTGCGTAGCGGGGCCCGAAACGGGGCGGGGCGGGCGACACCCTCGCGGCCCGTGCGTCAATCGCCGGTGCGCAAAAGACACCGATAGGGCGGCATTACCCCCTTGACAATACCCCCGTGGCTGGTTAGGTCGCCCGCCGGACAAAGGTCCCGTTTCCCCGGGACACAAGGCCTCCGAGGGCCCCCGGGGAGTGACGCGCGGAGCCTCGGCGAGCGCTGCCGCCGTGCCCGGCGTGTGAGAATTGCGGTGGCTCACACGGAACGCGACCGAGCAGGAGACACAGCACGATGCGCATCGGAGTTCTCACCGCAGGCGGCGACTGCCCCGGCCTGAACGCAGTGATCCGGTCGGTCGTGCACCGGGCGGTCACGCACTACGGCGACGAGGTCATCGGCTTCGAGGACGGCTACGCGGGCCTCCTCGACGGCCGCTACCGGCCCCTCGACCTGAACGCCGTCAGCGGCATCCTCGCCCGCGGCGGCACCATCCTCGGCTCCTCCCGCCTGGAGCGCGACCGCTTCCGCGCCGCCTGCGACAACGCCAAGGAGCTCGTCGAGAAGAGCGGCTTCGACGCCCTCATCCCCATCGGCGGCGAGGGCACCCTCACCGCCGCCCGGATGCTCTCCGAGGCGGGCGTCCCCGCCGTCGGCGTCCCCAAGACCATCGACAACGACATCTCCTCCACCGACCGCACCTTCGGCTTCGACACCGCCGTGGGCGTCGCCACCGAGGCGATGGACCGCCTCAAGACCACCGCCGAGTCGCACCAGCGCGTGATGGTCGTCGAGGTCATGGGCCGGCACGCCGGCTGGATCGCCCTGGAGTCCGGCATGGCCGCCGGCGCCCACGGCATCTGCCTGCCGGAGCGCCCCTTCGACCCGTCCGACCTGGTCAAGATGGTCGAGGAGAGGTTCGCCCGCGGCAAGAAGTTCGCCGTCATCTGCGTCGCCGAGGGCGCGCACCCCGCCGAGGGCACGATGGACTACGGCAAGGGCGCCATCGACCAGTTCGGCCACGAGCGCTTCCAGGGCATCGGCACGGCCCTCGCGTACGAGCTGGAGCGGCGCCTCGGCAAGGAGGCCCGCCCGGTCATTCTCGGCCACGTCCAGCGCGGTGGCGTGCCGACCGCGTACGACCGGGTGCTCGCCACCCGCTTCGGCTGGCACGCGGTCGAGGCCGCGCACCGCGGCGAGTTCGGCCGGATGACCGCGCTGCGCGGCACGGACGTCGAGATGGTGCCGCTGGCCGAGGCCGTGACGCGGTTGAAGACGGTGCCGGAGAACCGGATGCGCGAGGCCGAGTCGGTCTTCTAGACCGCGACGACCGGAGTGGCCCCGACCGTCCCCCCGTGGACGGTCGGGGCCACTGCGCTGTGCGCGGCGGAAAGGCCACATCCGAGTCTTGAGCCCGGCGGCGCGATCTACAAGGCTGGAGCCTTGTCCCGGACATGTCCCAACCCCGTCCGGCGGACGCAGGGCAAGGGCAGAGAGGGGAACAGGGCATGACCTCGCCGCACCGGGCGCCGGACCCGAGGGAGGCGCGGACCTCCGCCGACTTCCTCGCCCTGCTCCAGTCCCTCAAGGACTGGTCGGGCCTGACCTACCGCGAACTCTCGGCCCGCGCGGAGGCGCTGGGCGAGGTCCTGCCCCGCTCCACCGTCGCGAACATGCTGTCCCGCGCCACCGTGCCCCGCGAGGAGCTGCTCACCACCTTCGTGCGTGCCTGCGGCCTTCCCCCGGACGCCGTCGCGGACTGGCAGGAGGTACGGAAGGAGCTGGCGGTACGGGGCGCGTACGAGCCCCCGGCCACGGAACCGGCCGCTCTGCGGGAGCCGGACGAGCGGGAGCCGGAGGAGAGGGAGCCGGAGGAGCGGGCGCCGGAGCCGGAGGTCGCGTCGGAGGAGCCGGAGGTCGCGCCGGGGGCTCCGGAGTCGGGGGCGCCGGTCGCGCCGGGGGCTCCGGAGCCGGCCGCGAGACGGGGGCGGGCCACCCGGGCCTCCGTACGGCGCGGGCTCGTCACCGGGACCGCGATCGCCGGACTCGTCCTCGCCGGGTTCAGCGTCGTGGCGTTCCTCAGGGACGGGAACGGCACGCGGCCGCCCCGTACCGCCCCGGCCGCGCCCACGGAGCCCGTCGCACCCGCCGCAGGGGACGTACGCATCCGGGTCGTCGCCTCGGGCCTCTGCCTCGGCGAGCGGCGCGGGACGCGCAGCGGGCAGATCCACCAGCTGTCCTGCGCCGAGACGGGCGTACCGCACTACGCGCTCGAACCGGCGGGCGGCGGGCGGTGGCGAATCCTGTCCGACCATCCCGACTACGGCCCCGGCTGCTCCGGCATCCCCTCCGGCGGCCGCATACCCGGCGCCGCCTACGAGGACTCGGAGTGCGGCGACCCCAGCAGGATCGAGACCTTCACCCTGGAGCCGTACGGCACCCCCGTCACCGGCTACCGGATCGTCCCGCACGGCGCCGCGACCCCCGGCACCTGCGTCACCGTGACGGGCGACCGCTCCGCCCCCTGGTCCCCGCTGGCCCAGGCGCCCTGCACCCCCGACGCCGCCGGCCAGCTCTTCGGCTTCGACCGCCGGACCGGGGACGCGGCCGGGGCCGGGACGGGGGCCGGGTGAACGAGTTCCGCGTCGGGCTGCCGACCTACGGCCGGAGACCGCGCGTGCGGCGGCTGCCGCCCCTCGCGGTCCGGGTCCGGTGGCGGGGTCTGCGCTCGTTCTTCCTCCTCCGGTTCCTCCTCGCGCTGCCCGAGGACCCCTTCGAAGCCCTCTCCGCCCTCCTGGACCCGGCGCGGCAGGCCCTGCGGCTCCTCCTCCGGCTCCTCGCCGGGCCCGGCATGCGCGGTGGCTGGGACAGCGACGCGGGACGGCTGGTCCTCGCGGTCCACGGGGCGTACTGGGTCAGGGACGCGGTGCGCGCGGAGGAGGCGGCCTGCCTGCTCGTCGTGGACGACGGCGGGGTCGCCGTCCGGGCCCCCTGGCAGGACGCGGCCGACGCGGTGTCGTGCCCGCACGCGGGCGTGCGGGTCACCCCCTGGCCGCGCCGGCTGCGCCGCCGCGTGGACGTCGCCTGCGCGGACGGCTCCTGGCTGACCGTCCGCGCCTCCGGCGCCGGGGCGGCCGACCGGCTCCGCGCGCGGCTCTCCGCCTAGCGCGGCTGCCTGCCTGGCGCGGCTCTCCGCCCGGCGCGGCTCCCCGGCCGCGGCACGCGGGCCCCTCAGGCGGCCTCCACCAGACGGGCCCTGAGGGCCGTCACCGCCGTCGGGTCGAGGCCGACCGGGCCCGTCGCGTAGGCGTCGAGGGAGCCGTGGCGGGCGCGGAGGTCCGCGAGGACCAGGCGCATGATCTCGGCGGGGGCGCGGCCGTAGCCGGGCCAGCGGAGTTCGCCGCCCGGGTGGGCGGCGTGCCAGTCGGCGATGAGCCGTTCCGTGGCCAGTTCCGTGAGGGCGAAGTCGGCGAGGATGTCCTCGTCCGGGACGTCGAGCAGGCCGAGGACGAGCGCCGCGAGCAGTCCCGTACGGTCCTTGCCGGCGGCGCAGTGGAAGACGAGCGGCCCGTCGGCGGCCGCGATCACCTCCAGGGCCTGCCGCAGTTCGGCCACCCCGTCCTCCGCGACCTCGGCGAACCGGTCGGCGAGGTAGCGCCAGGGGTCGAGGTCCGGGTCGATCAGCGTCTGGTCGTACGGCCGGTGCTCGATCGACAGGTTGTGCCAGGCGATCGACGTCTCCGACTCGGGGAGGCGGCCCTTGGCCTCGATCTCCCACGGGTAGCGCAGGTCGATCACGGTGGTGACCTTCAGCTCGCGGAAGCGGTCGAGGTCCTCGCCGGCGAGCTTGGAGAGGGAGTCGGAGCGGTAGAGGGTCTCCCACCGCACGGTCCCGCCGTCGGCGGTCCGGTAACCGCCCATGTCGCGGAAGTTGTGGAGCCGGTCGAACGGTATGTGTCGTCGCATGCCGACACGCTACGGGCCGACGGCCGCCCAGAAGTGGTCATTGATCATTTCCAGGTAGGCGCGGCCCTCGTCGCCGGTCGCGCCCGACGCGCCCCAGCTGCTGGTCGCGGCCATCCGCGCGTGGTAGTCCGTGTGCAGCCGCTGGAGCGCGTTCTCCAGGACCCGCTTGGGCAGCGGCAGCATCTTCACCGCAGGCTTCACGTACGCCTGCCAGCGCGTGGTGGCGGCGTCCCGCAGCAGCTCCGCGAGCCGTTCGTCGCCGCCGGTCGCGGTGACCAGCGCGCGCGGGCCGAGGCCGAGGACCTCGGCGAGGGCGGCGGTCTGGCGCTCGGTGCCGCGCCAGCGGCCCTCGTCCTCCATCCGCTGGTACGCGTGCACGGCGACGCCGATCCGCCGTGCGAGCTCGTCGGCGGTGAGCCCCCGGGCCATGCGGTGCTCCCGCAGGGTCGTCGCGGCGGCGATGAGCTCGGCGGGGGAGCACCAGAGCACGCCCGCGAGGGCCGTGAGCTCCGGTTCGGTGGGGGCGAGGCGGCCGCGCTCCCAGGCGAACACCGTCTCGGGGGTGACGGCGAGGCCGTACTGGGCGCGCAGGCCGTACGCGACATGGTCGTGGCCCATGCCGAGGCCCTCGCGCAGGCGGCGGGCCGCCAGGGCGTTGAAGGGGGGTGAGGGTTGGTGCACCCGCCCACGGTAGGTGCGGAGGGTGACGGCTGGCTACGGTGCGTTCGTCCGACGTCCCGAGTCGTAGGAACGTGGGAACCGGCCGGTAATCGCTGGCCTCGATGGCCGGTACTCGACGGCCGGAAGCGCCGGGCCGGGAGCCCCCCGCGCCTCCTCGCGCGTCAGGGGCGCCCGCCCGCGCCCAGCCAGCGGTACTGGAGCTCCGGGCGGCCGATCTGCCCGTACTGCGGGGCCCGTCCGGCCAGGCCCTCCGTCACGAGATGCTCCAGATAGCGGCGGGCGGTGATGCGCGAGATCCCGACGGCCGCGCCCGCCTCCGCGGCGGTGAGGCCGGCCGCCGACTCGCGCAGGGTGCGGGTGACGGCCTCCAGGGTCGGGCCGCTCAGCCCCTTCGGCAGCACGGTGGGGTGCGGGGCCCGCAGCGTCGCGAGCGCCCGGTCCACCTCGTCCTGCCCCGACGCCTCGCCCGCCGCCGCCCGGAACTCGGCGTACCGGGTGAGCCGGTCCCGCAGGGTGGCGAAGGCGAAGGGCTTCAGGACGTACTGCACGACGCCGAGCGAGACGCCCTCGCGCACGACGGCCAGGTCGCGCGCGGACGTCACCGCGATCACGTCGGCGGAGTGCCCGGCGGCGCGCAGGGCCCGCAGCAGCTGGAGCCCGTGGCCGTCGGGCAGGTACAGGTCGAGCAGGATCAGATCGACCGGCGTGCGCTCCAGGACCCGCACCGCGGCGGCCCGTGAATGCGCGACCCCGACGACCTGGAAGCCCTCGACCCGCCCGGCGTACAGCGCGTGCGCGTCGGCGGCGACGGGGTCGTCCTCGACGACGAGCACCCGGAGGGGCCGCGCGGTCACGACACCACCTCCGTCCCCGGAGCCGCCCCCGGGACCCGCCCCGTCCCCGGAACCGTCGCAGGAGCCGCCCCCGGGACCCGCCCCGTCCCCGAAGCCGTCGCAGGAGCCGCCCCCGCTGGCGTCCCCGTCGCCGGGAGCGGCAGGCGGACCGTGAAGTCAGCGCCGCCCTCCGGCGCGTCCGTGACCGTCAGCGTGCCCGAGGCGCGGGTGACCGCCTGGTGGACCAGGGCGAGGCCGAGGCCCCGGCCGGGGCCGTGCGTGGACCAGCCGCGGGCGAGGGCCGCGGCGCGGTCCTCGGGGCGGACGCCGGGGCCGTTGTCGGCGACCCGGAGCAGCAGCTCCCCGTCGCCCGCGCGGGCGGTGACCGTGACCGTGACGCGGGCCTGCGGGGTGCCGCCCGCCGCCTCCACCGCGTTGTCGACGAGGTTGCCGAGGACGGTGACGAGGTCGCGGGGCGGCAGTGTCACCGGCAGCAGGCCGTCGTCGATGCGGCTCTCCTCGGTCAGCACCAGCTCGACGCCCCGCTCGTTGGCCTGTGCCGCCTTGCCGAGCAGCAGGGCCGCGAGGACGGGTTCGCCGACCGCGTCGACGACCCGGTCGGTGAGCGCCTGCGCGAGCTCCAGCTCCGCCGTCGCGAACTCCACCGCCTCCTCCACCCGCCCGAGTTCGATGAGCGAGACGACCGTGTGCAGCCGGTTCGCCGCCTCGTGGGCCTGCGAGCGCAGGGCCTCCGTGAAGCCCCGCTCGGAGTCCAACTCCCCGGACAGCGCCTGGAGTTCGGTGCGGTCCCGCAGAGTGACGACGGTGCCGCGGCGCTCCCCGCCCACCACCGGGCGGGTGTTGACGACCAGCACCCGCTCGTCGGTCAGGTGCGTCTCGTCCACCCGGGGCTCCGAGGAGAGCAGCGCGCCCGTCAGCGGCGCCGGCAGCCCGAGGTCGGCGGCCGACCGCCCGACGACGCCCTCGTCGAGCCCGAGCAGCTCCCGCGCGCCGTCGTTGATCAGCGCGATCCTGCGCCGCCCGTCGAGCATCACGAGCCCCTCCCGTACCGCGTGCAGCGCCGCCTCGTGGTAGTCGTGCATCCGGCTCAGCTGGGTGGCGTTCATCCCGTGCGTGTGCCGGCGCAGCCGCGCGTTGATCACGTACGTGCCGGCGCCGCCGAGCGCGAGCGCCGCGCCCGCCATGCCGAGCAGGGCGGTGACCTGCTCCCGTACCTGCTCGCTGATCTTCTCGATGGTGATGCCGGCGCTGACCAGGGCGACGACCCGGCCGCCGCCGTCGAAGACGGGCGCCACGGTCCGTACGGACGGGCCGAGTATCCCCAGGTGGGTCTCGGAGTACGTCCGGCCCGCCGCCGCCTCCTCGATGTGGCCGAGATACGTCCGTCCGATCTGCGCGGGCTCGGGGTGCGTCCAGCGCGTGCCGTCCGGGGCCATGATCACCACGAAGGCGACGCCCGCGTGCCGGCGCAGGGACTCGGCGTACGGCTGGAGGACCGCCGTCGGGTCGGCCGAGCGGGCCGCCGCAACGACGGACGGCGAGTCGGCGACGGCGGCGGCCGTCGCCGTGGCCTGGCGCCGCGCGGTCTCCTCGGCCTGGGTCCGGTCCGTGAGGTACGCGAAGACGGCGCATCCCGCCACGACGGCGGCCACGAGCACGACCTGCATCGCGAAGAGCTGGCCCGCCAGACTGCGGGGGCGGGGGAGGGGGAAGCGCATGCGCATGCCGGTAAGTGTGCACGTGGGAACGGACGGAGCGGCACGGCGTTCCCGAATCGTTCCCTCGGCCCGGGCACCCGCGTCGTTTCGGCCATGAACGAAACGTACGCAACCGTGACCCGGGTCACAGGCTGGTGGATAGTCGCGGAGGTCCACCGGGACGTGGACACCCACCAGCACGAGGAGGACCCCGTGGCCGCACGACGGGACCGTACCCACTATCTGTATCTGGCCGTCATCGCCGCCGTACTGCTCGGCATCGCGGTCGGCCTCCTGGCGCCGGGCGTCGCCGTCGAGCTCAAGCCGCTGGGCACCGGCTTCGTCAACCTGATCAAGATGATGATCTCGCCGATCATCTTCTGCACGATCGTGCTCGGCGTCGGGTCCGTACGGAAGGCCGCGAAGGTCGGTGCCGTCGGCGGTCTCGCCCTCGGCTACTTCCTCGTGATGTCCACCGTCGCACTCGCGATCGGTCTCGTCGTCGGCAACCTCCTGGAGCCCGGCTCCGGTCTCGACCTCACGAAGGAGGTCGCCGAGGCCGGTGCCCAGCAGGCCGAGGGCGCCAGTGAGTCCACCGCGGACTTCCTGCTCGGGATCATCCCGACGACCCTCGTCTCCGCCTTCACCGAGGGCGAGGTCCTCCAGACCCTGCTCGTGGCGCTGCTGGCCGGATTCGCCCTCCAGGCGATGGGCGCGGCCGGGGAGCCGGTGCTGCGCGGCATCGGGCACATCCAGCGGCTCGTCTTCCGCATCCTCGGGATGATCATGTGGATCGCGCCGGTCGGCGCCTTCGGCGCGATCGCCGCCGTCGTCGGCGCGACCGGCGCCGCCGCCCTGAAGTCGCTCGCCGTCATCATGATCGGCTTCTACCTCACCTGCGCGCTCTTCGTCTTCGTCGTCCTCGGCGCGCTCCTGCGCCTGGTCGCCGGGATCGGCATCTGGTCCCTCCTGAAGTACCTCGGCCGCGAGTTCCTGCTGATCCTGTCGACCTCGTCCTCCGAGTCCGCGCTGCCCCGCCTCATCGCCAAGATGGAGCACCTCGGCGTCAGCAAGCCGGTCGTCGGCATCACGGTACCGACCGGCTACTCCTTCAACCTCGACGGCACCGCGATCTACCTCACGATGGCCTCGCTGTTCGTCGCCGAGGCGATGGGCGACCCGCTCTCGGTGGCCGAGCAGATCTCCCTCCTCGTCTTCATGATCATCGCCTCCAAGGGCGCGGCGGGCGTCACCGGCGCCGGGCTCGCCACCCTCGCCGGCGGCCTTCAGTCGCACCGGCCCGAGCTCGTCGAGGGCGTCGGCCTGATCGTCGGCATCGACCGCTTCATGAGCGAGGCCCGCGCCCTCACCAACTTCGCGGGCAACGCCGTCGCCACGGTCCTCGTCGGCACCTGGACGAAGGAGATCGACAAGGAGCGGGTGGCGGAGGTCCTCGCCGGCCGGGCCCCGTTCGACGAGAAGACCCTCGTCGACGACCACGCCCCCGACGCACCGCTCCCGGACCAGCGAGCCGAGGACGGCGAGGAGCGCGCCCGCGCCGGCGTCTGACCCGCGGGAAAGCTTCCCCGAAAGACGGGACGAAGCCCTCTCGGAGGGGAAGACCCTCCGAGAGGAAACCCTTCGGGGTCGTACGGCCCCGTCCTCCGCCTCCCGGGCCTTGAGCCGGATCCGGGCCGCAGGGGACGGGGCACCTCGCACCCCCACCCCGTGTACCCCGGACCGCCCTCCGCATCCCGGACCGCGCTCTCGCATCCCGGCGCGCACCCCCGGGCCGCGCGCGCCCCCCGGCGTCCGCTACCGCATCAGCGCCCCGCCCCCCACCGTCTCGGCGACCGCCCGCGCGAGCCAGTCACGGGAGTGGCCGAAGGAGTAACCGAGCTCGGTGGCGCGGGAGTTGTCCATGCCGTACGAGCGGGCGAAGGCGAACGGCGACACCTCGCCGACCTCGACCTCCCGGAACACCGTGCGGCCGCCGACCTGCCGCTCGATCTCGGCGCAGAGGTCGGCGGTGGTGAGCGGGCCGTGGGAGTGCGCGTTGACCGGACCGGTGAACTCCGCCTCCGCCGCCCAGGCCAGGAACGCGGCGATCTCCTCCACGTACACATAGGTCGCCGGACGGTTCACCGGCGGTACGGCGATGGGCTCGCCCGCCCGGATGCGGCGCGCGTAGTGGTCGATCCGGCCCGTGAAGTCGTCGGCCCCGCCCAGCACGTGCGCCACCCGCACGGACACCCAGGCGAACGGCGACCCGGCCGCCGCGAAGACCGCCTCGGCCTGCCGCTTGCCCTCTCCGTAGTGCGCCTCCCCGAACTCCGGGTCCTCCCACGGCAGGGCGGTGTCGACGACGACCGTGCGCAGGTCGAGGGCGTCCTCCGCGACCGGCGCGGCCGAGTCCTCGTGCTCGTACACCTCCACCGTCGAGGTCATCACATAGCGCCGGGTCCGCCCCGCGAAGACCCGCCGCGCGATCTCCGCCTGGCGCGGGGTGTAACAGACCTGGTCGACGACGACGTCGAAGGAGCGGCCCGCGAGCGCCGCGGTCAGGGCGGTCTCGTCGTCGCGGTCGGCGACGATCCGCTCCACGCCCTCCGGGGTGCCCGAGGAGCCCCGGTTGAGCACGGTGACGCGGTGCCCCGCCGCGCGCAGCAGCGCGATCAGCCGCTTCCCGAAATAGCGGTTCCCGCCGATGATCAGCATGTCCATGGCTCAAGTGTGATGATGTCGAGCCGCTGTCTGAAGGGGGAAACATGGGAGCTCGGGCCGGAGTGCCGAAGGAACCGCGGTCACCGCGCGCCGCCGCCGTCGAAACGTCGGTGGGCGCCCTCGACCCCGTCGACCGGCGGATCCTCGACCTGCTCCAGACCGACGGCCGCATCAAGCTGAGCGAGCTCGGCCGCCGCGTCCGGCTCAGCCCGGCCGCCGTCACCGAACGGGTCCGCCGCCTGGAGGCGAGTGGCGTCATCACCGGGTACGGCGCGCAGGTGGCCCCCGCCCGGCTCGGCTACGGCGTCCAGGCCTTCGTCCGGGTCGACCCGCACGGCGGCTACACCCTCCGGCACCCGCGCACCCGGGAACTCACCGCACGCCCCGAGATCCGGGAGGCGCACCACGTGGTCGGCGAGGACTGCTGGATGCTCAAGGTGGCGGTGACCGACACCGTCCACCTGGAGGAGCTGCTCGCGCTGATCTCCGTGTTCGGCCGGACGACGACGTCGGTCGTGCTCTCCTCGCCCGTCGAGCGCAAGCCCCTGCTGCCGCCCGGAGACCCGACCGCGTCCCCGCTCCCCTTGCCCTGACGTCGGCGTCAGGGCCTACGGTCGGGGACATGCGCATCGGAGAGCTGGCCGAGCGGGCCGGGACCACCCCGCGGACCCTGCGGTACTACGAGTCCCGGGGGCTCCTGACCGCCCGGCGCACGGAACAGGGGCACCGCACGTACGACGAGGACGACCTGCGGCTCCTCCGGCAGATACGGACCCTGCAGCGCTTCGGGTTCGAGCTGGAGGAGACCCGGCCGTTCGTCGAGTGCCTGCGCGCCGGGCACCCGGCGGGGGACTCCTGCCCCGCGTCGATCGCCGTCTACCGCCGCAAGCTCGCGGAGCTGGACGGCCTGATCGACCAGCTGCGGACGGTACGCGCCCAGGTGGGCGCCCAGCTCCTGCGGGCCGAGGCCGAACTGCCGCGCGGCCCGGAGCCCCGGTGCGAGCTCGGCACGGAGACGGACGACGAAGCGATCGGAAGGGGACGGGCATGACGACGCACACGGAGGGCCGCGTGGCCGAGGTCACGGACGCGGACTTCGGCACGGAGGTGCTGGCGGCCGAACTGCCGGTGCTGGTGAAGTTCACGGCCGAGTGGTGCGGCCCCTGCCGGCAGCTGACGCCGGTCCTCGCCGCGATCGCCGCCGAGGAGGCGGGCCGGCTGCGGATCGTCGAGATCGACGTCGACCGCAACCCGGAGACCACCCTGAGGTACGGGGTGCTCGCGACCCCGACCCTGCTGGTCTTCCGGGCGGGCGAACCGGTGACGTCGATCGTCGGAGCCCGGCCCAGGCGTCGCCTCCTGGCGGACCTGGAGGACGCCCTCCGCCGCTGAGGCCGCGACCGCGCCGCGCGGCGATTTCGCGCACCAAAAAGCCCCGGATGCGAGAATTGACATCCGGGGCTCTGTATCGCGTATATTGATGAATTCGTGTCTGCGCAGAAATGAAGACACAAAGAAGTTCAATACACGCACTGTATCGCGCTGGGAGTCGAATTGTCAACCGAGCCATTCCGGGAAGAGCAGGAATTCCTCACGTCGCTCTACGCGCGGCTCGACGACCTGAGGGACGAGGCCGAGGCGGGCGTCGCGAGGGCCCTCGCCACGCCCGGCACCGGCAGCGCCCAGTCGCGGCTCGAACGGGACGTCATGGTGGCCGAGCAGTCCGGACTGCTCGCCGCCTTCAACGCCGGGGAGACCGGACTCTGCTTCGGCCGGCTCGTCTTCCGGGACGGACGCGACCACCACATCGGGCGCATCGGCATCCGCGAGGACGACCCGAACCGCACCCCCCTCGTCGTCGACTGGCGCGCCGAGATCGCCCGGCCCTTCTACCTCGCCACCGGCCACGAGCCGATGGGCCTCACCCGCAGGCGGCACATCACCACCCGGGGCCGCGAGGTCGTCTCGCTCCACGACGAGGTCCTCGACCTCGCCGACGCCACCCGCACCGGCCACGAGAACCGGGACGCCGACGAGGTGCTGCTCGCCGCGCTCGACGCGGCCCGCACCGGCCGCATGCACGACATCGTGCAGACCATCCAGGCCGAGCAGGACGCCATCATCCGCTCCCCGCACCGCGGCGTCCTCGTCGTCGAGGGCGGCCCCGGCACCGGCAAGACCGCCGTCGCCCTGCACCGCGCCGCCTACCTCCTCTACGCCCACCGCGAGCAGCTCGCCCGGCGCGCCGTCCTCATCGTCGGCCCCAACCCCGCCTTCCTCGGCTACATCGGCAACGTCCTGCCCTCCCTCGGCGAGACCGGCGTCCTCCTCGCCACCCCCACCGAGCTCTACCCCGGCGTCCGCGCCACCGGCACCGACACCCCCCGCGCCGCCGCCGTCAAGGGCGACGCCGCCATGGCCGAGGCGCTCGCGAAGGCCGTACGGGACCGCCAGCAGGTGCCCGAGCGCGGCGAGCCGCTGATCGTCCCGCACGAGGACGGCGACCTCGTCATCGACTGGGACATGGCCCTCGAAGCCCGCCACAAGGCGCGCGAGACCGGCCTCCCGCACAACCTCGCCCGCCCCACCTTCGTCTTCCGCATCCTGGACGCGCTCGCCGAGCAGCTCGCCGACCGCATCGGCGCCGACCCCTACGGCGGCCCCAACTTCCTCGGCCCCGACGACCTCGCCCTCCTCGCCAAGGGCGTCGCCGCCAACCCCGACGTGCACGCCGCCGTCGAGACGCTCTGGCCGGATCTCACCCCCGAGGACTTCCTCGCCGACTACCTCGCCGACCCCACCCACCTCCCCGAGGAGGACCTCGCGGCGATCCGGCGCACCGGCGGCGACTGGACCCCCGCCGACGTGCCGCTCCTCGACGAGGCCGCCGAACTCCTCGGCCGCGACGACTCCGCCGCCCGCGCCGCCCAGGAGGCCGAGCGCCAGCGGCAGATCCAGTACGCCCAGGGCGTCCTCGACGTCTCCTTCGCCTCCCGCACGTACGAGTTCGAGGACAAGGAGGAGCAGGACAAGGACGCCTCCGAGGTCCTCTCGGCGCACGACATCATCGACGCCGAGCGGTTCGCCGAGCGGCACGAGGAGGCCGACCACCGCACCGCAGCGGAGCGGGCCGCCGCCGACCGCACCTGGGCCTTCGGGCACATCATCGTCGACGAGGCCCAGGAGCTGTCCGCGATGACCTGGCGGCTCCTCATGCGCCGCAGCCCCACGCGCTCCATGACCCTCGTCGGCGACCCCGCCCAGACAGGCGACCCGGCCGGCGTCGGCTCCTGGCAGGACATCCTCGCCCCGTACGTGGAGGACCGCTGGCAGCTCGTCCGGCTGGGGGTCAACTACCGCACGCCCGCCGAGATCATGGCCGTCGCCGCCGAGGTGCGCCGCGAGGCGGACCCCGGCTTCGAACCCCCGAGCTCGGTCCGCTCCACCGGCGTCGAGCCCTGGGACCGCACCGTCGACGACCCGGTGAAGGAGGCCGCCGACGCGGTCGCCGCCGAGCGGGCCTCCGGACCGGCCGCCGAGGGCCGGCTCGCCGTGATCGCCCCGCCCGAGCTGCACCCCGGACTGGTCGAAGCCCTCCCCGACGCCGCGCACGGCCCGAAGCCCGACCTCACCCGGCCCGTCGTCCTCCTCGACCCCCGCCAGGCCAAGGGACTCGAATTCGACACGGTCCTCGTCGTCGACCCCGACGGCATCCGGGACGGCGCCACGCACGGCATCAACGACCTGTACGTGGCGCTCACCCGGGCCACCCAGCGCCTGGGCGTGATCAGGCGGGCCTGAGCCACACCGTCGCCAGCGGCGGCAGCGTCATCCGCAGGCTGGCGGAGCGGCCGTGCCACGGCACCGACTCGGTCTTCACCGGGTCGGTGCCGACCACGTCCGAGCCGCCGTACCGGGCCGCGTCCGTGTTCAGGACCTCCGACCACGCCGCGAACGTGTCCGGCACCCCGATCCGGTAGTCGTGCCGGACCACCGGCGAGAAGTTGCAGACCGCGAGCAGCGGCGAACCGAAGCCGTCGTAGCGGAGGAACGCGAAGACGTTGTCGTCGGCCGCGTCGCCGACCGCCCACTCGAAGCCCTCCGGGACGGTGTCCCGCTCCCAGAGCGCGGGCGTCGCCGCGTACACCGTGTTGAGATCGCGCACCAGGTCCCGCACGCCCCGGTGGTCGGCCTCCGCCCCGTACGCCGGGTCCAGCAGCCACCAGTCCGGCCCGTGGTCCGCCGACCACTCGCCGCCCTGCGCGAACTCCTGCCCCATGTAGAGCAGCTGCTTGCCGGGGTGGGCCCACATGAAGCCCAGGTAGGCGCGGTGGTTCGCCCGCTGCTGCCACCAGTCGCCCGGCATCTTCGACACCAGCGACCGCTTGCCGTGCACCACCTCGTCGTGCGAGATCGGCAGGATGTAGTTCTCGCTGTACGCGTACACCATCGAGAAGGTCATCTCGTGGTGGTGGTACTTGCGGTGGACCGGCTCCTTCTGCACGTACTGCAGGGAGTCGTGCATCCAGCCCATGTTCCACTTCATCCCGAAGCCGAGCCCGCCGAACCCGCCCGGCCCCACCTGGTCCGTCGCCCGCGTCACCCCGTCCCAGGCCGTGGACTCCTCGGCGAACGTCACGATCCCCGGGCAGCGCCGGTACACGGTCGCGTTCATCTCCTGCAGGAACGCCACCGCGTCCAGGTTCTCCCGGCCGCCGTGCTCGTTCGGCACCCACTCGCCGTGCTCCCGCGAGTAGTCCAGGTAGAGCATCGACGCCACCGCGTCCACCCGCAGGCCGTCGATGTGGAACTCCTGGCACCAGTAGACCGCGTTGGCCACCAGGAAGTTCCGCACCTCCTTGCGCCCGTAGTCGAACTCCAGGGTCCCCCAGTCGGGGTGGTGCGAACGGCGCGGGTCCTCGTGCTCGTACAGCGGACGCCCGTCGAACTCGGCGAGCGCCCAGTCGTCCTTCGGGAAGTGCGCGGGCACCCAGTCCATCAGCACCCCGATGCCCGCCCGGTGCAGCGCGTCCACCAGGTGCTTGAAGTCGTCCGGCGTCCCCATCCGGGCCGTCGGCGCGTAGAAGCCGGTCACCTGGTAGCCCCACGAGCCGCCGAAGGGGTGCTCGGTGACCGGCATGAACTCCACGTGCGTGAACCCGAGGTCGCGGACGTACGCCGGCAGCTGCTCGGCCAGCTGCCGGTAGGTCAGGCCCGGCCGCCAGGACGGCAGGTGGACCTCGTACACCGACAGCGGCGACTCGTGGTGCGGCCGCGCCCCGCGCCGCGCCATCCACTCCGCGTCGTCCCAGGCGTAGTGCGACTCCGTGACGATCGACGCCGTGTTCGGCGGGCACTCCGTGCGGCGCGCCATCGGGTCCGCGCGGAGCGTGTGGGAGCCGTCCGGGCGCGTGATGTCGTACTTGTAGACGGCGCCCTCGCCGATCCCCGGCACGAACAGCTCCCACACGCCCGAGGAGCCCAGCGAGCGCATCGGCAGACCCGTGCCGTCCCAGCAGGTGAAGTCACCCGTGACCCGCACCCCGCGCGCGTTCGGCGCCCAGACCGCGAACCGCGTGCCCGTCACGCCCTCGTGCGTCATGATCCGCGAGCCGAGCGCGGTCCACAGCTCTTCGTGCCGGCCCTCGCCGATCAGGTGCAGGTCCAGCTCGCCGAGCGAGGGCAGGAAGCGGTACGGGTCGTGGACGGCCAGCTCGTCCCCGTCGTACCGCACCCGCAGTTCGTACGCGGGCACCTTGCGCAGCAGCGGCAGGAACCCGGAGAACAGGCCGTCGCCGTCGTCCTGGAGCTGCACCCGGCGGCCCTTCGCCAGGACGGAGACCTCCCGCGCCCACGGGCGCAGCACCCGCACCACCACCCCGCCGCGCACCGGGTGCGCGCCGAGCAGCGCGTGCGGATCGTGGTGCTCCCCGGCGAGCAGCCGCGCCCGGTCGCCGGGATCGAGCGGGGGCGCCGTGCGGGGCGACTTGCCGGCCGTCTTGCGTGCGGGTCGGGCGGTCACGGGGTGGCCTCCTGGAGGGCGGGGAAAGGGTTTACGTGTACGGAACGGGCCGGTACGGCGAGCGGTGACTCGGCCGAACGGGCCCCGTGCGGATCACCGCAGGCAGGACGGGCGCGACCGCCCGCACCGCCTCCCCCGATCGGCCCACCGGCCCCCGCCGGGGGCGTCGGCGCGCGGCGCGGGCGGCGGGGCCGGGGGAGCGGCCGGGGGCGGGTCACGGGGTGGCGAGTCGGTGGATGGCGGCGAGGGGGACGGGGAGCCAGTCCGGGCGGTGCCGTGCCTCGTACACGACCTCGTAGACCGCCTTGTCCGTCTCATACGCCCGCAGCAGGGCGGGGTCCTCGCGCGGGTCGGCTCCGGAGGCCTCGGCGTAACCGGAGCAGTACGCGTCCCGGCAGCGGCCCGCCCACTCGGCGTTCCACGGCCGGTGGGTGCGGGCCGCGTAGTCGAAGGAGCGGAGCATGCCGGCCACGTCCCGCACGGTCGGCTGCGGCCGCCGCCGCTCGTCGAGCGGCTTCGCGGGCTCGCCCTCGAAGTCGATGACGGCCCACGCGCCGTCCGAGCCCCGCAGGGTCTGCCCGAGGTGCAGGTCGCCGTGGATGCGCTGGAGGGCGCCCGCGCCGGGGGCACCGCTCGCCGCGGCGAAGACGGCCCGCAGACCGGGGACGTACGGCAGCAGCGCGGGCACGGCCTGGGCGGCGGCGTGGAGCCGCCGGTCCATCGCGGAGGCGAGGTGCTCGGTCTCGGCGCGCCGGAGGCGTTCGGTGGGGAGGGCGTCGGCGAGGGCGAGGTGGACCTCGGCGGTGGCCCGGCCGAGGGCGTGCGCCTCGTCGGTGAACTCCCGGCCCTCGGCGAGGGCGTCGAGGGCGAGCCGCCAGCCGTCCCGTGAGTCGCGCAGATAGGGCTGGAGGACGCCGAGGGTGGCGGCGCCCGACTCGAACCAGGCGACCGGGGCGGGCACCCGGGCGCATCCGGCGCGGCCGAGGGCGAGCGGCAGCTCCAGGTCGGGGTTGGCGCCGGGGCTGACCCGGCGGAAGATCTTCAGGATGTACGAGTCGCCGTACACGAGCGAGGAGTTGGACTGCTCGGCGTCGAGCACGCGCGGGGCGAGCCCGCCGGGCAGGGCGGTCGTGGCGTGGAAGCGCAGGGGTCCGGTCCGGCCGGGGGTGCGGAGGCGTTCGTAGAGGAGTCCGGCGAGCCGCGGGTCGCGCAGCCCGTCGTAGACGGCGCGTCCGGCCAGCGGGCCCTGCCGGATGCGGCCGATGAGGGCGGGGGCGAGCCGGGGCGGGAGCTGGGTCCTCAGGCCCAGGAGGACCTGGTAGCAGTCGGTGGGCGTGCCGGCCGGGCGGCCGGGTTGTTCGACCCGTACGAGCAGGTGGAGGAGGCCGGGCCCGGCGCCGTCGAGCGGCAGGAGCTCGGTGGCCGCGTCCAGGGTGAATCCGGTGACCCGGCGGCCCTTGCCCGCGAACCAGCGCTGCCGGGGCAGCCAGTCGTGGAGCAGGGGGGCGAGGGACGGCAGGAGGGCGTCCGTGGCCCGGGTGGTGGATGCGGTCTCCGGCATGGCATCGCGTCCTTTCCCCGGGGCGCGCAGATGTGCGTCGTATGCGTTCAAATGCGCAGATTGTCCCGGATTGCAGCGGGGGCTGTCCGGAAGTGCGGGACGTGTCGGAAAGGGAAGATCCGTATGGATGGACCCGAATCGTGTGGGGACACAGTTCCCGGGGTGGGGCGGGGGAAACCGCCCCACCCCGGGACGTTCGTCAACCGGCCATGAATCAGCTCTTGTTGAGACGGAACCAGTAGAACCCGTGACCCGCAAGGGTCAGGAGGTAGGGCAGCTCGCCGATGGCCGGGAACTTCACCCCGCCGATCAACTCCACGGGACGGGTGCCCGCGAAGCGCCGCAGGTTCAGTTCGGTCGGCTGAGCGAACCGCGAGAAGTTGTGCACGCACAGCACGAGGTCGGCGTCCAATCCCTCCTCGGGGGGAGCCTCGCGGAGGAAGGCCAGCACCGCCGGGTTGGACGCCGGGAGTTCCGTGTACGTCCCCGTGCCGAAGGCGCGGTTCTGCTTACGGATCTCGATCATCCGCTTCGTCCAGTGCAGCAGCGAGGACGGCGACGCCATCCCGGCCTCCACGTTGGTCACCTGGTAGCCGTGGACCGGGTCCATGATGGCCGGAAGGTAGAGCCGCCCGGGGTCGCAGGAGGAGAAGCCGGCGTTCCGGTCGGGCGTCCACTGCATCGGGGTCCGCACCCCGTCGCGGTCGCCGAGCCAGATGTTGTCGCCCATGCCGATCTCGTCGCCGTAGTACAGCACCGGCGAGCCCGGAAGCGAGAAGAGCAGGGCGGTGAACAGCTCCATCTGCTTGCGGTCGTTGTCGAGGAGCGGGGCGAGTCGCCGCCGGATGCCGATGTTGGCCCGCATCCGCGGGTCCTTGGCGTACTCGGCGTACATGTAGTCGCGCTCTTCGTCCGTGACCATCTCGAGCGTGAGCTCGTCGTGGTTGCGCAGGAAGATGCCCCACTGGCAGCCGGAGGGGATCTCCGGGGTCTTCGCCAGGATCTCCGAGACCGGGTGGCGCGACTCGCGCCGCACGGCCATGAAGATCCGCGGCATCACCGGGAAGTGGAAGGCCATGTGGCACTCGTCGCCGCCCGAGCGGAAGTCGCCGAAGTAGTCGACGACGTCCTCCGGCCACTGGTTGGCCTCGGCGAGCAGCACCGTGTCCGGGTAGTGGTCGTCGATCTCCTTGCGGACCCGCTTCAGGAAGGCGTGGGTCGCGGGCAGGTTCTCGCAGTTGGTGCCCTCCTGCTGGTACAGGTACGGCACCGCGTCGAGCCGGAACCCGTCGATCCCCAGGTCGAGCCAGAACTTCAGCGCGGAGAGGATCTCCTCCTGCACCGCCGGGTTCTCGTAGTTGAGGTCCGGCTGGTGCGAGAAGAACCGGTGCCAGTAGTACTGCTTGCGGACCGGGTCGAAGGTCCAGTTGGAGGTCTCCGTGTCGACGAAGATGATCCGCGCGTCCGCGTACTGCTTGTCGTCGTCCGCCCAGACGTAGTAGTCGCCGTACGGGCCCTCCGGATCGCGGCGGGACTCCTGGAACCACATGTGCTGGTCGCTCGTGTGGTTCATGACGAAGTCGATGATCACGCGCATCCCGCGCTGGTGGGCCGCGTCGACGAACTCGACGAAGTCCGCCAGGTCCCCGAACTCGGGCAGCACGGAGGTGTAGTCGGCGACGTCGTACCCCCCGTCCCGCAGCGGCGACTTGAAGAACGGCGGAAGCCAGAGGCAGTCGACGCCCAGCCACTGGAGGTAGTCGAGCCGGGACGTGATGCCCTTGAGGTCGCCGACGCCGTCGCCGTTGCTGTCCTGGAAGGACCGGACGAGGACCTCGTAGAAGACGGCCCGCTTGAACCAGTCGGGATCACGGTCCTTGGCTGGGGTGTCCTCGAAGGTGTCGGGGACGGGCTCGTTGACAGTCATGATGTGGGTGACCCTCCGGTCTGCGGGGACGGTCGCAGGACGAGGACGTGCGCGGGTGTGACACCCGGCTCGAGACGCACGTAGCTGGCCCTGCCCCAGTGATAGGTCTCGCCGGTGAGCTCGTCGCGCACCGGCACGGTCTCGTGCCAGTCGAGGCCGAGTTCCGGCATGTTCAACGACACCGTCGCCTCCTGGGTGTGGTGCGGGTCGAGGTTGACGACCACCAGAACGGTGTTCGAACCCGAGCGCTTGGAGTACGCGATCACCTGCGGGTTGTCGGTGTCGTGGAAGGTCAGGTTCCGCAGCCTGCGCAGCGCCGGGTGACGGCGCCTGATCCGGTTGAGGGCCGTGATCAGCGGAGTGATCGTCGCGCCCGCGCGCTCCGCCGATTCCCAGTCACGGGGCCGGAGTTGGTACTTCTCCGAGTCCAGGTACTCCTCGCTGCCGTCCCGCAGCGGGGTGTTCTCGCACAGCTCGTACCCGGCGTACACGCCCCAGGTCGGCGAGAGCGTCGCCGCGAGCACCGCCCGCACCTCGAAGGCCGGCCGGCCGCCCTCCTGGAGATAGGCGTGCAGGATGTCCGGGGTGTTCACGAAGAAGTTGGGCCGCATCTGCGCCGCGACGTCGCCCGACAGCTCCGTCAGGTACTCCGTCAGCTCGTCCTTCGTGGTGCGCCAGGTGAAGTACGTGTACGACTGCTGGAAGCCGATCGCGCCGAGCGTCCGCATCATGGCCGGCCGGGTGAACGCCTCCGCCAGGAAGATCACGTCCGGATCGGCCCGGTTGATCTCCCCGATCACCCGCTCCCAGAACACCACCGGCTTGGTGTGCGGGTTGTCCACGCGGAAGATCCGCACACCGTGGTCCATCCAGTGCCGCAGCACCCGCACGGTCTCCGCGACGATCCCGTCCATGTCCTGGTCGAAGGCGATCGGGTAGATGTCCTGGTACTTCTTCGGCGGGTTCTCGGCGTAGGCGATCGAGCCGTCCGGCCGGTGGTGGAACCACTCGGGGTGCTTCTCCACCCACGGGTGGTCGGGCGAGCACTGGAGCGCGAAGTCGAGCGCGATCTCCAGGCGCAGCTCCCGGGCCCGCGCCACGAAGGCGTCGAAGTCCTCGATCGTGCCCAGGTCCGGGTGGACGGCGTCGTGCCCGCCCTCCGGCGAGCCGATCGCCCACGGCACGCCCACGTCGTTCGGCCCGGCCGACAGCGCGTTGTTCGGGCCCTTGCGGTGCGTCTCGCCGATCGGGTGGATCGGCGGCAGGTAGACCACGTCGAAGCCCATCGCCGCCACCGCGGGGAGCCGCTCGGCCGCCGTGCGGAAGGTCCCCTG
Source organism: Streptomyces sp. NPDC003327 (assembly GCF_053589515.1). Classification (NCBI taxonomy): domain Bacteria; kingdom Bacillati; phylum Actinomycetota; class Actinomycetes; order Kitasatosporales; family Streptomycetaceae; genus Streptomyces; species Streptomyces sp. NPDC003327. The sequence goes on from NZ_JBSFSA010000006.1 coordinate 253,244, forward strand.
GACCGTACGGCCCTTCACCGTCCGCACGCCCTCCGAGCGCGGGAAGAACTCGTACCAGGAGCCGAACAGCGCCCGTTCCCGCTCCACCCGCAGCGGCAACGCGGGCGAGGAGGACAGCAGTTCGCGCAGCGGGTACCGGTCGAGGGTCTCGACCACGCGCGGCGCCAGCGCGGCCGCGAGGCGCACGGCGGCCGGCCGCGAGCCGTCGCGCAGCGCGTCCGCCGCCGCGAGGACGGCCTCCCGGCCGCCGCCCTTCTTCGGGACGCCCTTCGCGGCCCGCTCGTGCAGGCCGGCCCCCTCGGCGAGGACCAGTTCGGAGTCGATCCCGGCCGGGATCTTGATCTTCGCCGTGTGGCGCCAGGTCGCCACCGGGTCGCTCCACGCCTCGACGGTGTACGTCCACAGGCCCTCGGCGTTCGGGGTCACCTCGGCGCCCCACCGGTCGGTGCCGGGGGCCAGCTCGCGCATCGGGGTCCACGGGCCGGGGCGGCCCGACGGGCCGCGGAGCACGACGTTGGCGGCGACGGCGTCGTGGCCCTCGCGGAAGACGGTCGCCGTCACCTCGAAGGTCTCGCCCGCCACGGCTTTGGCGGGGCGCCGGCCACAGTCGACCAGCGGGCGTACGTCCAGTACGGGAATGCGTCCCATGAGCGGATTCACAGCATCACCTGACGGGTTACGGGGGTGCGGGTGGTGGTGCGCTCTTTCTAGCTCCGACGACGGCCGGCGGGTTGCGGGCATGGCCGCTCCTGTCCGCGTTCACTCGGATGGCGGGTCCACAGGGATGAAAGGGGTTACGGGAAGGACGGGTTCGGGGGAGGGACGGGGGTGTACCGGAGGAGCCTTCCCACCGATTTCGGGTGGGCAATCCGGCGCTTTGTTAACTACTAGGGCGTAGCCGTGCCGACAAGCGCCCCGTCCGGACGAGAAACGGCCGGAACCCGCGGGGCGCCGGCCGCACGCGACGACGGGCCCCGTCCGGAGGGACGGGGCCCGTGGGGCCGGTGAGGCGATGGGGACGAAGAGGCCCGTGCGGCGAAGGGGGCGGGGAGGGGGTGAGCAGGGATGGAGCAGGGCGCGCGGGCGAGGAGGGGCCGGGTCAGAAGCGGGGCGAGGGGTCCTGCTCCTCCGCCGCGTCCGACCAGACGTGCCAGGGCCGGGCCGCCGCCCACTCCTCCACCGGCGGCGGATCGAGCGCCAGCACCTCCGCCGACACCCCGCCGTCGTCCGCCATCAGCTCCGGATCGGCGCCGCTCGCCGCGTAGTGGTAGATCCCCGCCACCCCGGCCGCCGCGTCCGCGCCGAGCAGCTGCGCCAGACCGCGCTCGAAAACGACCGGATCCAGCTCCCGGTAGCGCACCGGCCTGCCGAGCGCCCGCCCGAGCGCGCGCGCCAGCTCCCGGCCGGTCAGCGCGCGGGCCCCGCCGATGTCGAAGGTCCGCCCGTCCACGCCCTCGCGGGTGAGCGCGGCGAGCGCCGCGTGCGCCAGGTCCCGGTGCGAGAGCCAGGCCGTGCGCGCCGACTCGGGCAGCGGATAGGCGAGCACGCCCTCGTCGACCAGGCCGGGGCCGTTCCACGGCGAGAAGAGGTTGTCCAGGTAGACGGGCGGCCTGAGCACCACCAGCGGCACCCCGCTCTCGCGCAGCACCCGCTCCGCGAGCCGCCGGGTCTCGAAGGCCGGCACCCCGGTCGGGGCGCCCGGTATCCGGGTGTTGCTGTTGAACACCAGGCGCCGGGTGCCCGCCGCGAGGGCCGCCGCGGCCACGTTCCGCGCGTACGCCTCCACCCGCTCCGGGTCGTACTCCAGCGGCAGTGTGACAAACCCGTGCGTCGTCCCGTCGAAGAGTTCCCGCACCGCCTCCGGGTCCGCGAGGTCGCCCCGTACGAAGACCGCCGCCGGCAGCGACGGCCGGTCGGCGGCGGGCCGCCTGGTCAGCCCCCGTACGCGGTGGTCCCGCTCGGTGAGGAGCCGCGCCACCGCACCACCCTGGAAACCGGTCGCTCCCACGACCGCCACCCGCATCGGACTCTGACTGGACATGTCTCTCGAAGGCCCTTCGATAGGCTGCTGTCTCTGCTGCCGGGTCGGCTCCCACCAGCCTCGCCGCGGCGGCTTCGGCAGATCAATTAACAAACCGGGGCGGAAGTTGAAGGATCGTCCATGGCAACCGTGGGAACCGACCGTCACGACCAGCGCGAGGAGCTGCTGAGCGAACTGCTCCGACCGCTCCGGCTGACCGGGGTCTTCGACAGCCGCTGGCACCTCCGCGCCCCCTGGTCCATCGAGGGCGTCGTCGAGCGCGGCCGCGCCGTCCTCCACTACGTCGTCGAGGGCGGCTGCTGGATCACCGCCGACGGCGAGAAGCCCGTCGAACTCCGCACCGGGGACGTGGCCGTCTTCCCCACCGGCACCGCCCACCGGCTCTCCGACCGGCCCGACCGCGCGGGCCTCCCCCTCACCGCCCACCTCCCGGTGCGCAGGCCCGGCACCTCCGGCGAGATCGTCGTCGACGGCCCGGGACCCGTCTGCCGGCTGCTCTGCGCCGGACTCCACTTCGACCCCGGCGCCGCCGGCGGCCTCTACTCCTCCCTGCCGTGGGCGCTCGTCCTCGACCGGCCCCGGGTCGAACGCGAACCGCTGCTCCGCGACACCCTGCGGCTCCTCGCCACCCCCGACCGGCCCGCGGGCCCCGGCGACCGGCTCGTCACCCTGCGCGCTTTCGAGATGGCCCTCGTCCTCGCCCTCTGCCCGCTGCTGCGCTCGCTCGCCGACAACCCGGCCTCCCTGCCGCTGCTGCGGCACCCCGGCATCAGCCGGGCGGTGGTGACCATGGCGACCCGCTACGCCGAGCCGTGGACGATCGACGGCCTCGCCCGCGAGGTCGGCATGAGCCGGTCCGCCTTCACCGCCGCCTTCCGGGCGCTCGTCGGCGAGTCACCCGCCCGCCACCTCACCGCCCGCCGCATGCAGGAGGCGCGCCGGCTCCTGACCGAGACGACCCTCCCGCAGTCGGCCCTCCCCGCCCGCGTCGGCTACCAGAGCGCCGTCGGCTTCCACCTGGCCTTCCGCAAGTGGTTCGGAGTGACCCCGGGCGAGTACCGCGCGGGCGACACACCCGAGACCTGACCCCGGGGCGGGTACCCCGCGGGCGCCCCGCCCGACCCCGCTCCCGCCCGCCCGACGCCCCGCCCGACCGACCCCGCTCCCGCCCGACCGACCCCGCTCCCGCCCGCCCGACGGAGCCCCGCGCCCCCGGCGCGCCCCGCCCCCGCGGGTGCGCCGGCCCCGTGCGCCGTGGCGCGCGACGGGGGCGACCGCCTAGCGTCGGTGCGGCACGCCGGACGCACAGCGTGGTGCGTCCGCTCCGCTCCGTACTCGCCTGCGAAGGTGGACACGTGAAGGCAATCCGTCGATTCACCGTCCGTCCCGTCCTCCCCGACACCCTTCGACCCCTCGCCGACCTCGCGCACAACCTGCGCTGGTCCTGGCACGAACCCACCCGCGCCCTCTTCGCCTCCCTCGCCCCCGAGGGGCTCGCGGGCGCCGATCCCTTCCGCGTGCTCGGCTCGCTCGACGCGACCCGCCTCGCCGCGCTCGCCGCCGACCAGGAGTTCCTGGACCGGCTCCGGGTGGCGGCCGACGACCTCGACGCGTATCTGCGGGCCCCCCGCTGGTACCAGCAGCAGTCCGAGCGTGCCGCCGAACTCCCGGCGGGGATCGCCTACTTCTCGCCGGAGTTCGGAGTCGCCGCGGCCCTCCCGCAGTACTCGGGCGGCCTCGGCATCCTCGCCGGCGACCACCTGAAGTCCGCGAGCGACCTCGGCGTCCCCCTCATCGGCGTCGGGCTGCTCTACCGCCACGGCTACTTCCGGCAGTCCCTCGGCCGGGACGGCTGGCAGCAGGAGCAGTATCCGGTCCTCGACCCCGGCGAGCTGCCGGTCACCCTGCTCCGCGAGGCCGACGGCACCGCCGCCCGGATCACGCTCGCCCTGACCGGCGGCCGCAGCCTCCACGCCCAGCTGTGGATCGCCCGGGTCGGCCGCGTGCCGCTGCTCATGCTCGACTCGGACGTCGAGGAGAACGCACCCGGCGAGCGGAGCGTCACCGACCGGCTGTACGGCGGCGGCAGCGAGCACCGGCTGCTCCAGGAGATGCTGCTCGGCATCGGCGGCGTCCGCGCCGTCCGTACGTACACCCGGCTCACCGGCGCCCCCGACCCCGAGGTCTTCCACACCAACGAGGGCCACGCCGGCTTCCTCGGCCTCGAACGCGTCCGCGAACTCCAGGGCAGGGGCCTCGACTTCGACACCGCCCTGGAGACGGTCCGGGCGGGCACCGTGTTCACCACCCACACCCCCGTCGCCGCGGGCATCGACCGCTTCGACCGGAGCCTCGTCGCCCGCCACCTCGGCGAGGACGGCGCGCTGCCGGGCGTCGACCTCGGCCGGATCCTCGCCCTCGGCGACGAGACCCCGCTCGGCGGCGAGCCCGGCGTCTTCAACATGGCCGCGATGGGGCTGCGCCTCGCCCGGCGCGCCAACGGCGTCTCCACCCTCCACGGGGCCGTGAGCCGCGCCATGTTCGCCGGGCTCTGGCCGGGCTTCGACGCCGCGGAGGTGCCGATCACCTCCGTCACCAACGGCGTGCACGCCCCCACCTGGGTCGCCCCCGAGGTCGCCCGGCTCGACGCCGACGCCGACGACCGCAGCCTGTGGGAGCTGCGCCGCACCCTGCGCGAACGGCTCGTCGCCGACGTACGCGTACGGCTGCGGGCCTCCTGGCGGCAGCGCGGGGCCACCGACGCCGAGCTGGGCTGGACCGACTCCGTCCTCGACCCCGACGTCCTCACCATCGGCTTCGCCCGCCGCGTCCCCTCGTACAAGCGGCTCACCCTGATGCTGCGCGACAAGGACCGGCTGCGGGCGCTGCTGCTCCACCCCGAGCGGCCCGTGCAGCTCGTCGTCGCGGGCAAGGCGCACCCGGCGGACGACGGCGGGAAGCGGCTCGTGCAGGAGCTGGTGCGCTTCGCCGACGACCCGCGGGTCCGGCACCGGATCGTCTTCCTGCCCGACTACGGCATGGAGATGGCCCGCGGCCTCTACCCGGGCTGCGACGTCTGGCTCAACAACCCGCTGCGCCCCCTGGAGGCCTGTGGCACCAGCGGGATGAAGGCCGCCCTCAACGGCTGCCTCAACCTGTCGGTCCTTGACGGCTGGTGGGACGAGTGGTTCGAGCCCGAGTTCGGCTGGGCGATCCCCACCGCCGACGGGTCGGCCGCCGCCGACGAGGACCGCAGGGACGACCTGGAGGCCGCGGCGCTCTACGAGCTGATCGAGCGCCGGGTCGCCCCCCGCTTCTACGACCGGGGCGCCGACGGGGTGCCGGCCGGCTGGACGGCGATGGTCCGCCGCACCCTGTCGCACCTGGGACCGAAGGTGCTCGCCGACCGGATGGTGCGGGAGTACGTGGAGCGGCTCTACGTCCCCGCCGCCGCGGCGCACCGCAGCCTGACCCCGGAGCGGGCGCGGGAGCTCGCGGAGTGGAAGGCGCGGGTGCGGGCGGCCTGGCCGCGGGTGGCCGTGGACCACGTGGAGATCGGCGACGACCTGGCGGGCACCGACGCCGAGCTCGGCGCCACGCCCGGCGTCCGGGTCCGGGTCTCGCTCGGCGGGCTGAGCCCCGACGACGTGGAGGTGCAGGCGGTGACCGGCCGGGTGGACGCCGACGACACGCTCGCCGACACCCGCACGGCCACCCTGAAGCCCGCGGGCGGTCCCGACCTGGAGGGCCGCCTGCCGTACGCGGGGACCCTGGAGCTGGACCGCACGGGCCCCTTCGGCTGCACGGTCCGGGTGCTTCCCGCGCATCCGCTCCAGGCCCACCCGGCCGAACTCGGTCTGGTGGCCCTGCCGGAGGAGCCGCCGGGGGAAGGGGCGGGGGTGCTGCTGCGCTGACCGGTCCGGGCCGTGAGCCCGCCCGCCACCGGCCGGCAGCACCCTGATCGTGTCCGCATCCCCGTGCGTGCCGGACGCGCGGACGCCCGGAGGGAAGGTTCCCTCCGGGCGTCCGCCTGCTGTCCTCCCGGGTTACGGGAAGGTCAGCTTGAAGCTGTTGATGTAGCCGGTGTCGACCGAGGCCCGGTCCTGGACGCGGAGCTTCCAGGCACCGTTGGCGACCTCCGAGGAGGCGTTCACGGTGTAGGTCTGGGCGATGTTGTCCGCGCTG